>CAMCUM010000012.1 GCA_945878975.1 Legionella genomosp. 1 | reverse complement strand
GTATTCTTTTGCTTTCAAGGAATCAGTGTATTAATCATTGATAAAACGACAGAGGTGGTTACAAACATCATTGATAGACAAAAAATTATACTAGACTGTCTCGGAAAACCATACTGGGAATTTTATTCGTGAGTTTACTGCGGAATATGGGGTATATGAAAAAGAAACATACAGATGTTGTTTCCAAGTCGACACACATTGAAGTTGATGCAGGTCATGGCAGGATAGAGCAGCGCATATATCCCAGTTATTGGTAAATGAGCTGATAACTGAATCATCCAAATGGGCTGGCATTCGTACAGTGATTGAAGTAGAGCGCAGACGGGAAATTAAAGGTAAAATAGAGGAAGAAGTTCAATATTACATCAGTTCACTTACGATAAATCTGTCTCAGATGGCCGATACAATCAGGGGGCATTAGGAGGTGGAAAATAAAGCGCACTATGTTTTGGACGTAACTTATAAAGAAGATGCGTCAAGAATCAGGCGAGAAAATGCTGCTGAAAATATCGCAACAGCAAGACGTTTTGCTTTGAATCTGGCAAGATTACATCCCAAGAAAGACAGTATGAGAGTCAAGTTAAAGCAGGCTATGTGGTCTGACGATTTTAGACATCAAATTATCTTTGGTCACGAAGTGAGCAAAGTATGATTTTGCCCTGATAGAATGCCTAACTCTTAGCTGTCTTTTTTTCTTGTACCCAAGTTTCGATTTGCCATTTCAAAATGGGTAAACTAACCATGCCATTTTTTAATACTTGGTCGTGAAATTGGCGAATATCGAAATTTGCGCCTAGTTGTGTCTGGGCCAGTTGACGCAATCTTAGAATTTCATTTTTCCCCAACATATACGCGGTGGCTTGACCTGGTAACATAATATAGCGATCGACTTCGCCTTCTATAATACCTTCATCTAGTGCCGTGTGTTGCTTTAAATAATCAATAGCTTGCTCCCTCGGCCATTGCATCGCATGAATACCAGTATCGACTACCAAACGCGCCGCACGCAGGGCTTCATTTGATAACATCCCTAAACGCGACACATCATCTCGATATAAGTCCATTTCATCAGCAAGGTGCTCAGCATACAACGCCCAGCCTTCCCCAAACCCTGCATTGAACAAATAACGATTAACGACAGGCAAGGCTTTATTTTCATATTGCAGCGCAATTTGAAAATGATGTCCGGGTATGAGCTCATGGAATAAAGTGGCATCTAGATCAATCCGGCTGCGGGTCTCCGGTTCATAAGTATTAATATAGAACATACCAGGTTCATTACCCTCTTCATTAGGAGGATAGTACTCACCAGATGCCCCAGTTTTTGCTCGATAGCTTGGATAAGGTTTGACAATACCGTCCGCTTTAGGCATCACATGAAACCAAGCCGGGGCTTTCTCTTTTACTTTTGCCAACGCCTCATAATTATAATTCAAAATGTCCTGTTCTGAATGAAAATAATGCAATCCTTCTCGATTAGCGCGTTGAAAAATACCAGCCATATCTTGAATGCCATATTTTTTTAACCCGATCTTAGCCACTTCTTGCGATACGGCCTGTATCGCTTGTAACCCTCTAGCATGAATATCCTCAGGTATCAGAGACAAGGTTGTTTCTTGCTTTATTTTCGCTAGATAACAGGCTTTTCCAGATGGCAAAGCTTGGAGCCCTATTTCTGTCCTAGCAATAGGCAGATATACCTGTTCTAGATAATTCACATATTTTTTGAGTGCTGTGAATCACTGTTACAACAAGGTCCCTTGCTTGCACTCGAAAGCTGGGATCCCTATCCCGCCGCACAAAATCAAAATAAGGCGATGCTTCAATGGGATTATTTAAGATAATATTAATTTGATTTAAAACCCGCCGTACCGCCGGTTTGGGGGCTGTATAACCCAAACTCACGCCTAACTTTAAATTGGTGATTTGCGTGTCCAGTACTTTATCAAATCTCCGCCATCGCGTCAGCGCATCTTGACGATACGCATCCGTACCAACCGGTTGCTTTGCCGCAACCATGGCCAGGTCGTTATGCCAGCCAGCAGCTGGATTGACATCCCATAGCTCTTCTCTACAAATCCTGCTAGCTTGCTGCGCTTCCAAGGTTTCCTTTAACAAGAGATAAGTTGTATATTGTGGGGTACCTTGTAAGTCTTTGTCGTTTAGCGCCTTCAATGCCGAAACAAACTGATCTTCCTGTTGCCACCAACGTTGATAACGTTCTATAGATGCATCCATAAACCGATCGCGAGCAACATCCGTTTTACCAAAAAATACCCCCAACTCAGGCTTGTAATCAAACAGACTCGTTTCATACGCATCGGCAATATCAGAAAATTTTTGGCTCATCGTTTTTTTCTCCGTCATCAAACGAGTCGCGCTAAATACTTGAACACAACTCAGTAACATAAATCCAGTGAATAGCGCGGTTAATAATTTTCTTTGTAGATACATCTTAATCACTCTTATTTATGGGACGATTACGAGAATTATCCGCTATTTATCTGAAGAATAAAATGACATATCCCTATGATCAGACTACCAATAGCAGTTCTGTCCAGATGGATCCGAAAAAAATAACCTGTATCATCAATCTATTTCGCAAACAACAGCTTAGCGGATCTTTTCCCGGTGGGCAAATGGTAGTCAGACGCTTTGGCAAAACTGGCATTAATGAACACATCGGTATCGCGCGCGATAAGTATGGCTAGGAAGCATCATTGATATCTGAGAAAACCATTCTCGCTTATACTCACAAAGCTGTGTCTGGTTGGAATAAAACGTTACATGTCCCTTTGACCATGGGAAGAGGCTTCACATTAGGCGCATCCCTTATGCCCTCCATATATGGATGGTGGCATGCGTCCTCCTGTTTTGGTCATGGGGGTTTCTTTTCAGCTTTGACATTTGGAGATCATCACACTAAATTGGCGGTCGCGATCCTCACCAATGGCAACAACAGTATGTACGACTTGTACCAGAGATTTCTACCATTGTCGCATAGGATACGCATGTCGTGTATCTGAACAGGGACTATAGTCTAAGGGACCCAGTGGTCGCCTTAGACGACCCTAAGAAAATGCATTCGTGCAAGCGATCATCAACGCGCCTGGCATGATACCGAAATAGAGTAAAGATAATGCATTGGCTGAAAATAATGCCGAGGCAGTTCGTGATATAAAGATAGGGCTCTTATCTTGAGCATCATCAAAATACATGACTTTGATGATATATAAATAATAGTAAGAACCAATGACTGCAAAAATCAAACCTAAGACGGCAACCCACGTCAGGCTTACGTCGATCAAAGGTTTCAAGACCAAAAGTTTTGCAAAAAAACCAACTGTGGGGGGTACCCCGGCCATAGAGAATAGGATGATCATCATCATGAACGCTAACCACGGGCTACGTTTATTCAGCCCACTTAAATCATGCACCAATTCTACCTCTAAACCGGAGCGCGACATAAGCACCAATAAACCGAAAGCACCTACGGACATCAATGCGTAGATCAGCACATAAAATAGCGCCGCTGCATAACCTGCAGCTGTCCCAGCTAACAGCCCCAGCAGCACATAACCCATGTGCGAAATAGTAGAGTACGCGAGTAAGCGTTTGATATTTTTCTGTACGATTGCCAACACATTACCGACCACAATCGAGGCAATCGCCATCACCATGATCATATGATGCCAAATACCTACCAAATCATGTAACGCAAACGTCAGGATCCTCAAAGCCATACCTAATGCTGCTATTTTAGGGGCTGCACTTAGAAACAATGTCACAGCAGTCGGTGCACCATCGTACACATCCGGAGCCCACATATGAAATGGCACAGCGGCTAATTTGAAACCTACCCCTGCTAAAATAAATACCAGGGCAAACGTCAACAATTTCACATGTTCCTGTGGTTGGGTGGCAATCGCTTGCGCAATGTCATTAAAATAAAATGATCCCGTCGCACCATACACCAATGATATCCCATATAATAAGAACGCTGAAGCAATAGAACCAATCACAAAATATTTCATCGCCGCTTCTGAACCATTGCTATGATTACGCCAAATTGCGGTCATCGCATACAAAGGTAGGGATAATAGTTCAACCCCCAAATACAACGTTAAAAACGAAAAGGACGAAACCATCATCTGCATGCCTAGCAATGAAAACAGTCCTAATACATAATAATCACCTGCCGGTAACTTACGATCATCTAAATATGTTTTGGAATACACAAAGCTCAAAAACACAGTTAAATAAATGAATAAATTCATCATATGCGCTAAGTCGTCACTGATAAACAAGCCATGGAATCCTACTTGCGCATATTGACCTAAACAAACAAAAGAAGCACAAGCGGCCGAACCCAAACCCAGCGTAGCAAAACTCAAAGCAATGGAATGAAATACTCGCTTAAAAAATAAATTTGCTAACAAAGCCAAACAAGCCGTCGTCAAGATAATGAGCTCTGGCAGTGCTAATAAAACCGTATCGTTTGTTCCAATCATTATTTAATCCCTAGCCCTTCGATTGAGTCGCTAACAGTAAAGTATGACTTACAGTTTGATGGATATAAGTCAACCATGGTTTGGGATATACCCCCATGGCAATCACCATCAATGCTAATAGTACATAAGCTGCAATTTCATTAAAAGTCAGATCATTTAATGTCTCAACTTTGCTGTGTACTACTGGCCCAAAAATCACTCGTTTATACATCCACAAAGTATAAGAGGCACCAATAATCAAAGTCGTCGCTGCCCAAAAAGCGATCCAGAATCCTGCTTGAATGCCACCTACTATTACCATGAATTCGCCAATAAATCCTGATGTACCTGGTAGCCCAGCGTTGGCCATTGCGAACAACATCAAGAAACTCGCAAAAATTGGCATTTGTTGAACGATGCCACCAAAATCAGAGATGTTTCGTGTATGCATACGCTCGTATATAAACCCTACCCCAGCAAACATCCCAGAAGAGATGAAGGCATGCGAGATCATCACCACGATCGAGCCTTCCATAATCAAACCTGCCGCAGCCACATCAGTATGGTCAGCGACCGCATACATTGCAAAACAACCCAAAGTTACGAATCCCATATGCGAAATGGATGAATAAGCGATCAAACGTTTCATATCTTCTTGAATCACAGCCACCAATCCCACATATACCACAGCAATCAACGACAAAACCAACATGAGATTAGAGTAGTGACGGCAAGCATCTGGTACGATGGGTAAGGCAAAACGAATAAATCCGTATGCTCCTAATTTCAGCAAAATAGCAGCCAATACTATGGACCCCCCTGCTGGCGCTTCCGTGTGAGCATCTGGTAACCAAGTATGCACTGGAAACATAGGAATTTTAATAGCAAAGCCCAGAAAGAATGCAATAAAAATAAGGGTTTGCGCCGTCATGCTTAAGGGAACTGCGTAAAATGTTTCAATATTAAAAGAACCCGGTCCATATCCCAAATACAAGAAGGCAGCAAGCATCAAGACCGATCCTAAAAAGGTATATAGGAAAAATTTGATGGCTGCATAAACTCTATTGTCCGATCCCCAAACTCCAATAATCAGGTACATCGGGATCAGGGTTGCTTCCCAAAACACATAAAATAAAATGGCGTCTGTTGCCGCGAACACTCCTACTAAAAAGCCCTGCATAATGAGAAAGGCTGCAAAATATTGTGCCACACGTTTTTTGATGCTAGACCAAGTTGCCAAGATAACGATTAAATTGGTAAACACAGACAAGCCAATCAATAATAAAGCCAAACCATCTACACCCAGGCTGTACCGGATTCCAAAAGCCGGCATCCACGGCATGTCTTCAGTGAATTGCATCGTATACGTGCTCGTATCAAACGCTCGCAACAAAGGGATACACATTCCCAGCGTTAATAAAACGGTTAATAAACTCAACCAACGCGACAGTTGCGGACGATTATCCGAACCGACCATCAAGACCAAAATCCCAGCGATAATCGGGATCCAAATTAATTCACTCAGTATATGCTGCATAGACTACACGTCCTAACCCATTAAAAGCCAAAATAAAAACCCAAACAAACCTAACATCATGATTAGTACATAATGGTACAAATAACCATCCTGCATACGTCGCCCATGTGTTGCTATCCAGCGTACCATTCTTCCACTACCGTTGACGATGGCGCCATCAATCAGTGTTTGATCCCCTGCTCGATAAAACAAACGCCCGAGAAACTTGGAACCATTCATCAGGACATGTTCATTGAACCAATCAAACCCATATTTATTCATTAAAATACGATATATCCATTGGAAATGTCGTGTGAACCAGCCCGGAGCACTGGGATAAATCAAATAAAACACCGCAGCCAAAAATATCCCTGCCATGGTTAACCAAAAGACAGGAGAAGTTGCCGAATGAGCCAAAGCGGTCCATGGCGAATGAATCTCTTCAACAATAGGCCGTATTCCTGGATGAGTTGGTAGAACTTGTACGGCGTCAGATAAGATGCTCGACTGACTTAATATCATCGGCTCATATAATAAATAGCCGAGCATCACAGAAGGAATCGCTAAGAGTACCAAAGGTAACCCTACGACCCAGGGTGATTCGTGCACATGCGCGTAAGTCTTGCTGTCCATACGTGGCTGACCATGAAACACCATAAAGAACGAGCGGAAAGAGTAAAGGGCCGTGACAAAGGCGCCCAATAATACGCACCAATAGGCATAATTTGCGGCAGGTAAGTTCGAGAATTGCGCCACTTCGATGATTGTGTCTTTGGAGAAAAACCCAGCGAAGGGTGGCACCGCGCATAACGCCAAAGAACCGATGATGAACGTCCAATAAGTGAGTGGCATCTTCGTGCGTAACCCACCCATTTTTCGCATATCTTGTTCATGATGCATCCCCATGATAACAGACCCTGCACCCAAAAACAGTAGCGCTTTGAAACACGCATGCGTCATCAAATGGAATATGCCCGCCGAATAGGCGGAAGCGCCCATTGCAACCATCATGTATCCCAATTGTGACAAGGTAGAATAAGCAACCACGCGTTTGATGTCATTCATCACTAAGGCCAAAATACCTGTAAACAAAGCCCCTGTTGCACCAATCACTAGGATCACGTTTAATGCCGTATCAGATAATTCCATCAGTGGTGAAATTCGTGCGACCATAAATACGCCAGCAGTTACCATCGTCGCTGCATGAATCAAGGCAGATATTGGAGTGGGGCCTTCCATCGACTCTGGGAGCCATACGTGCAAGGGAACTTGGGCTGATTTTCCCATGGCACCCACAAATAGCAGCAAGCAGATCACTGTCACTAAGGACCACGAATGACCCGAAAATAAAGTAATTTGTTGCGCAGCAAGGATAGGCGCTTGTTGAAAAACATTATGAAAATCTAAGGTGCCAGCATAGGCTAAAACCAAACCGATGCCTAAAATAAACCCAAAATCACCCACGCGATTCACAAGAAATGCTTTCAGGCTCCCTTGGTTGGCGGATTCTTTTTCGTACCAAAATCCAATCAACAGATAGGAAACCAAGCCAACGCCTTCCCAGCCAAAAAATAATTGCAGAAAATTATTTGCCGTAACCAGCATCAGCATCATAAATGTAAACAAAGAAATATAACTAAAAAAGCGCTGATAACCAGAATCGTCCGCCATATACCCAATGCTATAAACATGCACTAAAAAGGAGACAAACGTCACAGTGACTAACATCACGGCTGTTAAAGAATCAACCAAAAATCCGATGTGAAAAGAGTATGGAAAAATGCTCTCACCGCTTGCCCATGTATACAAATTGATATTAAGCGGGGTTGCATGCATAAAAATAATGCTATAGGCAACGTAAACAGACAAAACCAAAGCAGATCCAACGCCCAAAAGCGTCACGCTATGCGCTCCAACGCGCCCAATTTGTTTACGGAAAAAACCCGCTACCAGTGAGCCAATCAATGGCGCTAAAACAATCCATATACAACATGTCAACATACTCACATTCTTATCCTTTCAAGTGATTCATTTGTGCCACGCTGATATTACCGCGGTTACGATATAAGAGCATCGCAATGGCCAAACCGATCGCCGCTTCGGCAGCGGCAACTGTTAGTATAAAAAAGACAAAAACTTCCCCGGCCGTCTCAGAAAATTGATGCGAGAACGCAACCAAATTGGTATTAACAGCTAAGAGCAATAGCTCAATACAAACCATCAACAAAATGACATTGCGACGATGCACCAGCACGCCAAATAAACCAAGACCAAATAAAATTGCCGACAATAATACATAATGAGACGTAGGGATCATATTTTATTCCTTTCTAGGTTCTGATTTCATCGCAACCAATGTAATGCGATCTTCACGCCGAACCATCAATTGATCAAGAATATTTTGCCGCTTAGCATCCGATGGCGCCGTACGATGTGCCAAAGTGACCGCGGCAATAATCGCCACCAACAAAATGACAGCAGCCATTTCGAATGCTAAAACGTATTGTGTATACAAAACCATACCAATTGCTCGAGTATCTGATAACAGAGAATGCGCTACTGGCGCATTGGTAGGCCATACACCGGAAGCAGGCAAAGTAATATAGAGTAAGCCTACCAGCGTTGCTACAATCAGCAAACCCAATGGTAGATAACGTAGCACTTTCGTCTGCATGGACTCTACATCAATATTAACCATCATAACCACAAATAAAAACAAGGTCATGACAGCCCCAACGTAAACCAAAACCAGGATCAGGGCTAAAAATTCTGCGTCAACGAGCAACCACAATACCGAACTTGTAAAAAAGCCAAACACCAGAAACAAAACACTTCGGACAGGGTTAGATTGGGTCACAATCATTACGGCTGCGAGCACTGTTAACCCAGCGAAACAATAAAATAATATTTGTTGCAAATCCATCATATCCCCAATTACCAAATGCGCTTACCGATACGGAGCATCCTGTGCACGATCAGCCGCCAATTTATCTTCTAATAAATCCCCAATTGCCAGCAATTTTTCTTTGGTCAAAATATTTTGTCCACGTTCCGTCATATGTACGTGCTGAATAGGCGTGACCACAATCGAATCCACTGGGCAAGATTCTTCGCATAAACCACAGCTGATGCATTTAAAAGCATCCACATCATACCGGGTCGTACGTCGCGAGCCATCTTCGCGTGGCTCAGATTCGATCGTAATCGCTAATGCCGGGCAGACTGCCTCACATAATTTACAGGCTATGCAACGTTCTTCTCCATTCGGATATCGGCGTAATGCCAACATACCGCGAAAGCGGTTCGAAGTTGGTGTGTGCTCTTCCGGAAATTGTATCGTTATTTTTTTCTTAAAAAAATACCGCCCTGTCACGAGCAGGCCACGAAATAAATCTATCAGTAAATAACTGCGAATATAGTGTTTGATGTATCGAAACATTTTTTTCATTCAAATTCTCGCTAAAACCAAGGCTTCACTTTCATTAGCACCATGAAAGCTGTCACAAGGACCCAAACAATTGTCACAGGAATCAAAACTTTCCAACCTAAACGCATCAGTTGGTCGTAACGATAACGCGGAAAAGTAGCTCTTAACCATATGTAAAAAAACAAGAAAACAGAAACTTTTAGTAATAACCAAACAATGCCAGGAACAAAGAAAAACAGTCCCTCTAAAGCTGGGATCCCTTCAAATGGAGACAACCATCCTCCCAGAAATAGCAGCGATATAACAGTTGAAATCAAAATCATACTGGCATATTCAGCCAGAAATAATATGCCAAATCCAATCGCAGAATATTCCACGTGGAACCCAGCAACAATTTCGGATTCGCCTTCTGCTAAATCAAATGGCGCGCGATTGGTTTCGGCTACACCTGCAATCCAAAATATGACAAACAGTGGTAAGAGCGGCACGCACCACCAATGCAAAATACCACCCTGCTGTGACATCACGATATCGGTAAGATTCATGCTGTTTGCCGCAAGTAATACGCCCACAAAAGCAAATCCCATAGCAATTTCATACGAAATAGTTTGCGCAGCAGAACGCATAGCGCCCAACATAGCGTATTTAGAGTTCGAAGACCAACCCGCAATCAGGATACCGTAGACCCCTAATGAACTGAGTGCAAATAGAAACAAGACACCCGCATTAATATTGGCCAAGACTAAACCCTGGTCAAATGGTATCACTGCCCAACCCACCAAAGCAGGCACCAAGGCAAACAGGGGCGCAAAGCGGAACAGATAGCGATTTGATTGGGTCGGAATGATAATTTCCTTGCGGAGCATTTTAATCAAATCAGCAAAGGGCTGGAGCAGTCCACGAAAACCTACTCGGTTTGGACCAATACGGCATTGCATATAGCCCAGCACTTTACGTTCCAAAAACGTCATATAGGCTACGGTCAACAATAATGGCAACACAATCACCATAATTTTGATCATGACCCAAAGCAATATACTGATATCATGTAACATATAATAACCTATTTTATCGTTACCGGACCAAACGCCGATCCCAAATCAATCGTTTCCAACATCGCATTGGCAACCCATACTGTGTCCATAGCAATCCGGTCGTCAGAGAACAAGGGCAATGTTACCCCAATATCGCCTTGAGATACAGTGACCATATCACCTAAGTTCAATCGTTTTGCCGTTTCAGAGTGCACTCGTGCACAAGCCGTATCTGCCGCACCACAAGCTTGCAATGCCTCTGCATGCCGAACCAGCATATCACTGCGATACAACGACCATTCTCCAGCACGCACCAAATCATACGCCGTCTCTGGCAAAGAATCTGGATAAAAATAGCCTGACGCTATGTCATGCTGAAATGCGTACTGTTGCTGCACTTCCTGCAATACATCCTGGCTAGACAGGTAGTCAAACCCAGCACAATGGAGATGATTGGCCAAAACACGCAATACTTTCCATGCAGGTCTCGCTTCACCATGCGGACTGACAGCACCTGCAAATGACTGCCAAGTACCATCAAGATTCACATAAGTACCCGAAGTCTCTGCGTAAGGCGCAATAGGTAAGATCACGTCGGCATAATCATCAAACGCTTCTGACTCAAAAGCAGAGAGCACAATCACATGCTCGGCTGCCAACATTGCTCTGCGTGCAAGGAAAGGATTGGCACAATCAAACTCAGGCTCCACGCCTAACAATAAATACCCTTTCAGCTTCGCAACCAATGCTGCTTGAACATCCAAACCTGGTTTCTCTACAAGTTTACCGGCGACAGAACGATGCGGCAACAGTCCCACCAATGCTGCACCTGCTGCATTGGCACCCGTTGTTAAACGCAACATTTTCGCGCCACTATACTTGGCAAGCGCTGCTAACAAAGTACGAATCAGAGCAGCTTCAGGGTGATTGTCACATACCGCCCCACTGACAATCACGGCACCAGGTTGACGCAATTCTTGTGCTAATAATTTGCTCTGCTCAGTAGCTTTCAAACCCACTGTCAATGCCCGCTCTTGTTCAAGCAAATCATCTTTTTTCTTCACCAAAGAAACCAAAATCAAGGCCAATTGCATAGGTAAATCTTGCGGCGACACGACGAGCTTCTCATGCAAATCAAAATGATAGGGATAATCCACCACATTCATTGCACAGACCGATGCACCATTAAGATTTGCTTTGCGTATTCGTATACCGAGTAATGGTGCTTCGCGATCCACATTACAACCAACAACCAGAATGTGTTGCTGTTTTTCAAGATCAGAGTAAGGCAAAGTATTGACTGGCATCACCCCTTGCAAATCTTGATCACGAAAATCGGTTTGTTGTAAACGATGATCGATATTATGCACGCCCAAAGAACGCAGCATTTTTTGCAACAAATATCCTTCCTCTAAGGTAGAAGAAGATGATGCAAACGCTGCAAATGATTCTGGGCCATATTGTTTGATAATCTGCTGCAGACTTTTAGATGCAAAGTCCAAAGCTGTTTGCCAATCTACATATTCCCAAACACCATTACGCTTAATTTTGGGACGTGCGGCACGCGCCTGATGTTGCAAACCAAGATAAGAAAAGCGGTCGCGATCCGACAACCAAGTTTCATTGATGGATTCCTGTTCTTTGGGAATCACGCGCATCAAGCGATCCCGCCGCGAGTGTAAATAGACATGCGACCCCAAACAATCGTGTGGCGCTATACTTGGGGCTTGTGTCATTTCCCAAGGACGCGCAGTAAAACGATAAGGTTTAGAAGTCAGCGCACCCACCGGGCACAAATCAATAATATTGGCAGAGACCTCTGAAACCATACTTTGTGCCACATAGGTACTGATTTGCAATTTTTCTCCGCGATCAATACAACCTAGCTCAGGTAATCCGGCAACCTCTTCTCCAAACCGCACACAGCGCGTACATTGGATGCAACGAGTCATTTCGGTCGCAATCAGCGAACCCAAATCATCATTCGCTACTGCTCGTTTTGTTTCTTCGAATATCGAACGATCCTGACCAAAGCCCATCGCAACATCTTGTAATTCACATTCCCCGCCTTGGTCGCAAATAGGGCAATCTAAAGGGTGATTAATCAGTAAAAATTCCATCACTGCTTTTTGAGATTGGAGAGCGGCTGGAGAACGTGTGAAAATTTTCATCCCATCATTCACTGGCGTTGCACACGCAGGAACGGTTTTGCGGTTTTTTTCTACTTCAACCAAACACATTCTGCAATTGGCAGCGACAGACAATTTCTTATGGTAACAAAAACGTGGGATATGAATGCCTGCTTCATCAGCGACTTCAATGATCATTTTGCCGTTTTCGACTTCAAATGTTTTGCCATCAATTTCAATCTTAGCCATCATTGCCCTTTCTTTATAAATGCGTCAAATTCATGATAAAAATGTTTCACAAAACTTTGTACAGGCCAAGCTGCCGCCTCACCCAATGCACAAATGGTACGCCCTTCAATCCCATCCGCAACATGGACCAATCGTTCAATGTCGCCTGGTTCGCCGTGCCCTGATTTTATCCGATGTAGTAAACGGACTAACCAACCGGTACCTTCTCTGCATGGCGTACACTGCCCACATGATTCGTCCATATAAAACTCTGACAAACGATACAAGGATTCGACCATGCAAGTGGTATCATCCATCACAATCACGGCCCCTGATCCCAAACCAGAGCCCGCTTTTTGCACGCTATCATAGTCCATATCCAAGGTCATCATCACGTCTCCTGGCAGGACAGGCATTGATGAACCACCTGGAATCACAGCTTTGAGGCTTCGACCTTTGCGCAAGCCCCCAGCTAATTCTAACAAAGTTTTAAAAGGGGTTCCCAAAGGGATTTCAAAATTACCCGGATTATTAACATGTCCACTTACAGAAAAACATTTGGTTCCACCGTTATTCGGCTTACCCAATCCCAAAAACCATTCGCCACCCTTTTCCATAATAACCGGAACAGAGGCAAATGTTTCCGTATTGTTTATCGTAGTAGGTCGCCCATATAAGCCAAAATTCGCTGGGAAAGGTGGTTTAAACCGCGGCTGCCCTTTTTTGCCTTCCAAAGAATTCAGTAACGCTGTTTCTTCCCCGCAAATATAGGCACCAGCACCCAAATGATTGTAAAGATCAAAATCAAAACCTGATTTGCAAATATTGGTACCCAATAAACCCGCTGCATAAGCTTCATCCAAAGCAGCTTCCATACGTTCGAAAGGCTCCCAAAATTCTCCACGAATGTAATTGTAACCCTTGGTTGCCCCCATCGTGTATGCCGCTATCGCCATCCCTTCGATTAATTGGTGGGGATTATAGCGTAAAATATCACGGTCTTTACAAGTACCTGGCTCGCCTTCATCGGAATTGCAAACCACATACTTTTGACCGGGGGTATCTCGATTAATAAAACTCCATTTTAGACCGGTAGGAAATCCGGCACCACCGCGCCCGCGCAAGGCAGATAGTTTGAGCGTTTCAATGATTTCTTTGGGCGGTGTTTTTTCCCGCAAAATACGCTGCCAGGCTTGGTATCCGCCGACACTTTTATAAGCGGCCAGAGTCCAAGGCTTATCAAGATGAAAGGTACGGTAACAAACTTGATTCAATTCAACCATGACAACAAACGCCCCTTTATTTATGTTCTTCTAAAATCTCATCCACCACGGATGCGGTTAAATGTTCATGGTAAGTTTTACCAATTTGCATCATCGGTGCATTCACACAAGCACCCAAACATTCTACAGAACGCAAAGTAAAGCGTTTGTCAGAAGTGGTTTCGCCTACTTTTATTTTCAACTTCTTCTCTAAATGTTTCATTATCTGTGCTGAACCACGTAATTGGCAAGAGATATTCGTACACACAGAGATCACATGCTGTCCTACTGGTGCGCGCTCATACATTGTATAAAAATTAGCAACCTCAAACACAGCAATCGGAGCCATATTCAAATAATGCGCCAAATTTGTCATGGCTTCATCGCTTAAGTAACCTTGTTCTTCTTGTATCACCATTAAGGCACTCATCACCGCAGATTGTTTCTGATCGGCAGGGTATTTGGCGATCCAATGATTAATTTTTTCTAAGCCTGCGTCACTCACAAAAGACTGCAGAGCGGTTGTTACATCGGACATATCAACCTCTTTATCATCTATCAATTTCCCCAAATACAATATCTTGGCTAGCCAAAATTGCCACACCATCCGCCAACATGTGGCCTCTGACCATTTCATCAAAACTAGACAAGTGTGAAAAGCCTGGCGCACGTATCTTCAACCGGTAAGGTTTGTTGGCACCGTCTGATACCAAATAAATACCAAACTCCCCTTTCGGAGCTTCCACTGCGGCATACACTTCACCAGGTGGCAAACAAAAACCTTCGGTAAACAATTTAAAATGATGAATCAATGCTTCCATATCTTCTTTCATTTCCACACGTGTCGGAGGCGATAATTTATGGTCATCTACTTTTATAGGTCCAGGATGATCGCGCAACCATGCCACACATTGCCGAATAATGCGATTCGACTGACGCATTTCTTCTACACGCACCAAATAGCGATCATAACAATCACCCGTCTTACCGACAGGAATGTCAAAATCCACTCGATCATAGGCTGCATAAGGTTGTTTTTTACGCAAATCCCAAGCCACATTTGATGCACGCAACATGGGCCCAGAAAAGCCCCACTGTAAAGCTTGCTCAGGAGACACCACACCAATATCTATGGTACGTTGCTTCCAAATGCGGTTGTCAGTAAGCAAGGTTTCATATTCATCCACACATTTAGGAAATCGCTCCGTAAAGGCCCAGATAAAATCTAACAAAGACCCTTGCCGATGCGCATTCATCTCATCTACTTCACGCTCGGAATGCCATTTAGATGGCTGATATTGTGGCATCCTATCAGGTAAATCCCGTGACACCCCACCAGGACGATAATAAGTAGCATGCATGCGAGCACCAGAAGCTGCCTCATAGCAATCAAACAAATCTTCCCGCTCACGAAAACAATATAAAAACACACTCATCGCACCAATATCTATTGCTGTCGCGCCCAACCACAATAAATGATTTAAAATTCGCGTAATTTCGTCAAACATTGTGCGAATATATTGCGCGCGCAAAGGGACTTTGACACCCAAACTTTTTTCGATGGCACGTACGTAGGCATGTTCATTACACATCATCGAGACATAATCCAAGCGGTCCATGTAGCCAATATTGTGTAAATAAGGTTTGGTTTCGACTAATTTTTCTGTCGCGCGATGTAATAATCCAATATGAGGATCTGCGCGGACAATGGTTTCACCCTCTAACTCTAGCACCAATCTGAGGACGCCATGCGCCGCCGGATGCTGTGGACCAAAATTTAGCGTGTAATGTTGTAATTCAAACATAATCAATGACTCATTTGGCTAATGGAGGGGTATTAAGGTAACGATTATCATCACGAATCACTTTTGGTACCGTCACTCTAGGTTCAATACTAACTGGTTCGTAAACAATTTTTCCTGCTTTCGCATCATAGCGCATTTCAACATGACCAGAAACTGGAAAATCTTTACGAAAGGGATGACCGATAAATCCATAATCCGTCAAAATTCTTCTTAAATCAGGATGATCCGTAAACAGAATCCCAAACAAATCATAAGCTTCTCGTTCGAACCAAAGGGCAGACTTCCAAATATCATGTACGGAAGGCACACACAAATTATCTTCCGTTACAAACACTTTTACTCTTATACGATGGTTATGAATCGTAGAAAGCAAATGATAGACAACAGCAAACCGTGGTTTGTGCCAGGCTCCTCGCTTCGACTCACCCAATTCTACAGCTCGGGAAAACCCATCTACCGTGGCGGAATCAGTTTCCCAATCATATACGCCATACAATAGGTAATCAACCGCACAGACATCTATTAGTTGATTAAAACCCAACGCCTGTTTATCTCGCAAAGCAAACAATACCGTCCGCAAGTTCACCACATCACATTCTACAGTCAGCTCACCATAGGCTTCCGTGACTTCAGTCAATTCTTGTTGTAGCTCTGATTGCAGGATATTATTTAGTGTCATCATTGTCGTCACTTATTTCTTTTCAATAATATTTTTATGTTTGATCTTATTTTGCAATTGAATAATTGCATACAATAATGCCTCTGCCGTGGGTGGACACCCTGGCACATAAACGTCTACAGGCACAATACGATCACAACCACGTACTACAGAGTAAGAATAGTGATAATAACCACCACCATTCGCGCAAGAACCCATAGAAATTACCCAACGCGGTTCTGGCATTTGATCATAAACTCTGCGTAAAGCAGGCGCCATTTTATTGCATAATGTTCCAGCCACAATCATCACATCTGATTGACGTGGACTTGGACGCGGAATAATTCCGAACCGATCCGTATCATAGCGCGACGCGTAAACATGCATCATTTCCACTGCACAACAAGCCAAACCGAATGTCATCGGCCACAACGACCCGCCTTGTGCCCACTCAAACAATTTATCAATAGACGTTGTAGCAAACCCCTGTTTCCGGAATTCGGATGCTTGCGCTATTCCCATTCTAAAGCACCTCGCTTCCACTCATAAATAAATCCAACCACCAATAATCCTAGAAAAATCAACATAGCGCTTAGGCCATACCATCCAATTTGGCGTAGAACAAGGGCCCAAGGGAAAAAGAAAGCGGTTTCCAAATCAAAAATAATAAATAGAATTGCGACCAAGTAAAATCGAACATCAAACGGAATATGTGCTGATTCAAATGCAGGAAACCCACATTCGTAAGGGGCGTTTTTTTCTGGATTGGGTTTGCTACGAGAAATCAATGCACCCGCTCCAAGCATCACAGAGCCTAGTACAACAGCAATTATAATAAACACCAAAATCGAAAAATAGGGCAAACCCTGCTCCATAATATCACCTTATTAAAAACATTATTTGGTACCGAAGGCCGGACTCGAACCGGCACAGCTTGCGCCACCGCCCCCTCAAGACGGCGTGTCTACCAATTCCACCACTTCGGTTTTATATTTTTTGTAAGACCATAAGTACTTCATCTCCAACCACCTTTAGGAGACCCTTCGCACAAAAAATTCTCTCAGGATAACGAACATACAGATGCTTACACTAGCTCCTATCTGGCAAGGGAATAGGCAACGAGTCAGAAGCAGGCATTTGCACTTCCTCTGTCGGTATTGCCATCGATACATGGTATTGGTGTGAAACCATAGCAGATAACCAAACACTGCTGGCAAAAAAAGTGAGCACCAACCCACCTGTGAGCTTAAACAAAAAACTCCCAGTACCCTGACTACCAAATACCGTATTGGATGCACCGGAACCAAACGCCGCTCCAATATCAGCACCTTTACCATGCTGTAATAAAACCAAACCCACAATGGCTATCGCAACCAAGATGTGAAAGATCAGCAATAATTGATACATTTTACGATTTCTCCAAACTGTTGTGCGTGTAATGACACGCCACCTACTAACCCACCATCAACATCCACCATGGCAAATATATCCTTTGCATTCTCCGCATTCACACTCCCTCCGTATAGGATGGGTAGTGTTTGCGCGCCATGTGAATCATATTGCGACAAAAACTGACGAATGAATGCATGAGCATGTTGTGCTTGCGCTGGTGTCGCAGTCTGACCAGTACCTATGGCCCAAACCGGTTCATATGCTATCACACAATCTCGTAAATTCGCTCTATTATCGGAAAAAACGGCAGATAACTGACGTGATATCGTCTGTTCCATCAAGCCACTATTGCGGTCTTTTTCCGTCTCGCCAACGCATAATACGGGTATCATAGCATGTTCTTTTACATGGTGGAATTTTTCTGCAACAAATTTTTCATCTTCATGAAATAAGGATCTGCGCTCTGAATGTCCCACCAATACATACTTACAATGATAATCACTCAGCATGGGTCCACTGACCTCACCCGTATAGGCTCCAGAATCTTTGGGATACACATTTTGCGCACCCAACCCTATATGCTTTCCAGCCAATAAAGTACTGAGTTCCGGCAGGTAAATAGTAGGCGGAAACACAACCATGTGTGCCAATGCCTTTTGAGGACAAATGGTCAACAAATCATGCACCAAAGCAATGATCTGCGTCAAACGCCCATTCATCTTCCAATTTCCCATTACAAATTTCTGTCGCATAGGTATCCATTCCTAAGTTCTGCACATAAAAGGTGAAGTATTACATCAGAGATGAAAATTGGCAAAAAATTTTAGAATTTTTTATTTGTAGCCCTGGCGAAACTCAGTGTACCCCGGGATTTTAGATCCATTCCCAACAACAGTCTTATGAAGATTTTAAATCACCGGATTACACTGAGTTTCACTCGGGTTGCAAAGCTATCTCAAAGAATAGGATGCCAATCTCTTAATTCTTGAGCATCATTCATACTCTTTTTCTGCTCCTCTTTCTGAGCCGCAATTTTACGATGTTCAGCACGATACAAACCGATGTCACTCAACAAAACAGTAGCACCTACTACGGCCGTTGCCACGCCTGCTACCGCCAATGTTGCTGCTTGCAGCAACGCAAATCCAGCACAATTGCTGCAATACCTGCTGCCATCACCACAGCGCTTATCCAAAAACGTGGTGAGACGCTAGCTCTTTGTTGCAGATCAGGAAACTTAAAATCTTTATGCCCAATAAAACCTGGGTGCATGTTTTCACTACTGCCATCAGAAGCCCATATTTTGAACTCTACTGAATTTATCTCACCGGCAAAACAAGTTTTCAATTCATTTTCCGTATTATATCTATTAAAGCCTGGATACATACAGCTTACTAATATATTTTGCAGTTCGTTCACATCATCAGCATCAATTAACTCCGCCTTTAAAGCCCAAACCAGATCCTGCAACCTCGGGCACTGAACAGGATTTTGCGAGCCTAATCTTGTATGCGCCCAACCACAAATTTCAGTAAAGGAAACCTTATGCGCAACATTCATAACAGCGATATATAATTTTCCATTTTGATCATCTTTCACTTTTTTCCAAAAGACAGCATTATTATGCCGCTATGGCGGCAAAATTGCTCTAAATATGACTGTTTTGAGTTCAGTAGTTGATACGAATTTATCTTGCATATTCATCTTACAGTATAAAAAAATCACATTATACCGTGTAACATAAAATATACAAACTATCCCGTCAAAACAGTAGATGTCCTTGATGTAGCACTATATCAAGTCTACGGGACTCATTCATATATTGTGAGTCATCGAGGAGTAGCGGATCATATCTGATATTTTAAAATAAATCATGCTCAATAGTACTGATCTCATTACGCAAAGTTTCTGCGTAATTTTGTACTTGGTCGCGGTCGATGCCTTCCACCATCACACGTAACACTGGCTCAGTACCAGAAGGCCGTAAAACTACTCGACCGTCGTTTTTCAATTCAGCCGCCAAAGCATCTACTGCAGAACACACGCGCGTATCGTTGGCTAACTGCAACGCATGGTTGGTTTTTAAATTTATCAAGGACTGGGGTAATAATTCAATATATTGTGTCAACTCCGCCAAGGTTTTGTCTTGCTTGATCATGATTGCCAGGACTTGCAACGCCGCAACAATCCCATCTCCTGTCGTAGTTTTATCTAAGCACACGATATGCCCAGACGGTTCTCCGCCAATTTTCCAATCCTTTTCTTTGAGGGTTTCTAAGACGTAACGGTCCCCTACTTTCGTACGGATAAACTCTACACCCATGGTACCAATCGCTTTTTCCAAACCAAAATTGCTCATGACAGTCCCAACAACACCACCATGCAAGAGCCCACGTTGTTGGCGATCTTTTGCGATAATATATAAAATTTGATCCCCGTTCACTAAGCGACCTTGGGCGTCTGCTAAAATAACGCGATCGCCATCACCGTCTAAGCTGATCCCAATATCTGCTCCAGATTGCAACACCATTTGACGCATAGCCTCTGGCACTGTGGACCCACAATCTCGATTAATGTTGAACCCATCAGGTTTGTCACTGATAGCAATCACATCTGCACCGAGCTCTGAAAACACATTGGGCGCGATGTGGTACGTTGCACCGTTGGCACAATCAACCACAATTTTTAATCCGGATAAGCGTGTCAAAGAAGGAATGGTAGATTTGCAAAATTCTATGTACCGCCCCGGTGCATCATCTATACGTGCGGCTTTGCCCAACACAGAGGATTTCACCGTTGTGAAAGATTGTTGCATTTGATTTTCAATGGCCAATTCAAACGCATCAGGTAATTTTGCACCCTCGGATGAGAAAAACTTGATCCCATTATCCTCAAATAAATTATGCGAAGCAGAAATCACAATCCCGGCACTGGCGCGTAATGTTTGAGTAAGATAAGCAATGGCAGGGGTTGGCATAGGACCTAACAAATAAACATCTACCCCAGCAGCCGATAAGCCTGCTTCCAAGGCCGATTCAAACATATAACCAGAGACTCTTGTATCTTTCCCAATCACCACTTTTTTGCGCGCCCCATTCGACAATACGCACCCTACTGCCCAACCGAGTTTTAATATCAATTCCGGATTCATATGCGAAGAGCCTACCTCGCCACGAATACCATCTGTACCAAAATATGAGCGTTGACTCATGCATCCACTCCAGCTAATCTCATTTCCTGCAGCATCTTAAACGCTTGTTTGGTTTCCAGTACATCGTGAGTACGAATAACAGAAACGCCTACAAGCATTGCATAAACCGCCAATGCCAACCCGCCAGCCAAGCGTCCTTGCGGTGGTTGGTCCAAAATTTTCCCGATCGTAGATTTGCGTGATACGCCGAGCATGACCGGCAAATTGTGACGCTGAAATCGGGCAATGCGCTGTACCAATTGTAAATTGTGTGGCACTGTTTTACCAAAGCCAAATCCAGGATCCAAGATCAAGCGCGCGCGATCTATTCCTGCATCCACACAAGCTTTGATCCGTTGCACAAAAAAACCATCTATATCTGTCACCACACCCTGCGCATACTGCGGCTCATCTTGCATCGTTTGTGGCGTACCTTGCATGTGCATCAAACAGACAGCAACATCTGCATTTTTAACGCAGTCAATGGCACCTGATTTTTGCATAGCATAAATATCATTGATACAAGCTACGCCAGCCGATATAGCGGCTCGCATTACTTGTGGTTTATACGTATCAACAGATAGGGCAATAGGATCTGCGGCAGTAATACGATCTATAACGGGTAGGACACGATCTAATTCTTCTTGCATAGAAATAGGCATAGTCCCAGGACTTGAAGATTCTCCACCAATATCCAACAAATCCGCACCAGCTGCAATCAACGCTTGCGCATGATCATACGCTGCATCGGGATGGCAATATCGCCCTCCATCAGAAAAGGAATCAGGGGTAACATTGAGTACCCCCATAATGAGTGGTGCATAGCCTGGTGCTTGACGTAACGTGACATGATCAGCCCCGCACCATTTAATAAAATCGCCGCGATTCACTGTTGTGTTTCACTAGCTGGATTATCACCTTTTAATACTTTTTTCTTAGTTTTGGGTTTCGCAGCTGTGGAAGCCGGACCTTGTTCCGTACTAGAAGGACCGTTTTTACCAATATCATCCCATCCTTCTGGTGGAGGGGGTTCCACTCCAGTTAAGATGACTTTGATCTGAGCAGCATCAATGGTTTCATATTTCATCAAAGCATCTGCCATCAGATGTAAAATGGTCACATTTTTTTTCAAGATAGATTCGGCGTGTTGGAAATTGCGATCTATAATTTTTCGTACTTCCTGATCAATGCTCTGAGCTGTTTGGTCAGAAAATTCTTTGGTTTGCGTCATAGTGCGTCCCAAGAAGACTTCGCCTTCTTCTTGTCCAAACGTTAAAGGCCCCATGGTCGACAAGCCCCATTGGGTCACCATCTTGCGCGCGATATCTGTGGCACGAGTGATATCATTGGACGCACCAGTTGTCACACTATCTGGTCCAAAAATCAACTCTTCTGCAACGCGGCCTCCAAACAAGCTGGCCAATTGGCTTTCCAAACGTCTTTTGGTATAGCTATAACGATCTTGTTCCGGTAAAAACATCGTAACACCTAAAGCCCGTCCGCGTGGAATGATAGACACCTTATACACAGGATCATGCTCGGGGACCATTAAGCCCACAATGGCATGACCAGCTTCATGATAAGCAGTCAGTTTTTTCTCGTCTTCGCTCATCACCATAGAGCGGCGTTCCGTACCCATCATAATCTTATCTTTGGCTTTGTCTAATTCATGAATCGTTACTTTGCGTTTATTAGCTCGTGCTGCAAACAAAGCTGCTTCATTCACTAAATTCGCCAAATCTGCTCCAGAGAATCCTGGCGTACCACGTGCTATCGACATCACATCGACATTAACATCCATGGGCACTTTGCCCAAATGCACTCTTAAAATTTGCTCACGTCCGCGAATATCTGGGAGGGGTACAACCACTTGTCGATCAAAACGACCTGGACGCAATAAGGCTGGATCCAAAACGTCTGGTCGGTTAGTTGCAGCAATCACAATCACGCCTTCATTACCTTCAAACCCATCCATTTCAACGAGTAATTGATTAAGGGTCTGTTCACGTTCATCATGACCGCCCCCGAGCCCAGCACCACGATGGCGACCTACAGCATCGATTTCATCGATGAAGATAATACACGGCGCTTGCTTTTTAGCTTGCTCAAACATGTCACGCACACGGGAAGCACCCACCCCTACAAACATTTCGACGAAATCTGATCCGGAAATAGTGAAGAAAGGAACTTTTGCTTCGCCAGCTACCGCGCGCGCTAAAAGAGTTTTACCGGTACCAGGGGAACCTACTAATAAGACACCGCGTGGAATACGTCCCCCTAAATTTTGAAATTTAGTGGGGTCGCGTAAAAAGTCGACTAATTCTTTCACTTCTTCTTTGGCTTCGTCCACACCAGCCACATCAGCAAAGGTTACTTTAACTTGATCCTCGCCAAGCAAGCGCGCCCTAGAACGCCCAAATGACATAGCGCCTCGCCCGCTGCCGCCTTGCATTTGTCGCATAAAAAACACCCAGACGCCGATAAGTAATAACATCGGGAACCAATTGACAAATAGATGCAACAAGAAGCTTTCTTGTTGTTTCTCTTGTCCATTTACTGTGACATTGTTTTTTAGCAGTTGACCCAACAACGCTGGATCAGAAACAGGTATATAAGTCACAAAACGTCGATTACTTTTGGTCACACCCGAGATAACTTTATTATCTTCAATAGACACCGAATGAACCATGCCTTGCGACACCTCAGTCAGAAACTGAGAGTAAGACAGACGATCCGTCATAGCATGACTGGGACCAAAATTACTGAATACCGACACCAACACAATCGCAATAATCAGCCACAAAAATAAATTCTTCACCATATCGTTCAAAATAATAACCTCGCTCAGCGTTTTATATTTTCTATTTTCAAAGTACTACAAAATGTAACCTTTCGCCAGTAAATAGGTTTCACGTGATCGCGATCGCGATGCTTTCGGTTTTCGAATCGAGACTTGCTTAAAGCGTGATCGAATTTCTTTCACCAACACATCAAAGCCCGGACCATGAAACATTTTCATCACCAACGTACCCCCTGGTTTTAGCATTTGGTAAGCAAAATCTGCTCCTAACTCCGCCAAATACATAGCACGCGGCATATCTATCTCCGTATTACCACTCATATTGGGGGCCATATCAGATAAAACAAGATCAACCGTTCGCGGGGGTAACATCGCTTGTACTTGTTGGAAGACGGCCTCTTCCGTAAAATCACCCAGAATACACTCCACACCTGGCAACGCATCCATGGGCAAGCGGTCTAATGCAATAATACGACTTGGACGCGCGCCATCCGAACATCCAATTTTCTCGGCCACATATTGCGTCCACCCACCCGGTGCTGCCCCCAAATCTACCACCGTCATACCTGGTTTAAATAAATGATCTTTCTCATCTATTTCTTTGAGTTTATACACTGCTCGGCTACGATACCCAGCAGCTTGCGCTTGTTTGACGTAAATATCTGCAAAATGCTCTTGAAGCCAACGGGTGCTACTTTTAGAACGATGCATCGTACCTACCTAGTTTAGAAATATGTTCGAAATAATTTTAAATGAACAGTTATTTCGGATACGTTCCTCATAAAGCACGTATCATACCCGAATAACCTATCTTTTTACAGCAAAACGTGTAATAATTCATCACGCTTAAATAGACACCTTTAGCACCCAATGAATAACACCTTAAAAAAAGCAATGAAAGCTCAGGCACACCATCTTCGGCCCGTGATCCTAATGGGCAATAAAGGACTAACCGAGCATTTGGTCGCCGCGACGGATGAAGCGCTCAGCGCGCACGAATTGATAAAAATCAAACTCATGGGCGAACAAAAAGCCGACAGGCTCGAAATCGCTCAAGAATTATGCGCAGCAACCCATGCCGAAATCATTCAGATTGTAGGTCGGATTGCAACCATATATCGGAAAAACCCTGAAGCCAAATAGTTTGTGATGCCTTGGACGAATGGCAACAGATTAAGAATGTTGCCCCAAGGAATGCAGCAGAGCAAGGATACAACGAACAAAAATAAAAACCAAACAATAGACTTTAAATTAAATTTAATGTACAATTAACAATCATTTTTTGAAGTGCCATATTTATGCCTCTTTTTGCAAACCAAGTTTTTATAACTGACCCAGAAAATATGCGACTTTATAAAGAAGCCGTCATAAATTATCTGAATGGTACACATAATATCACTGAGGCCAAAAACCATATTCGTACAGCTTGCACCTATCGCACTGTCAAAATTGATGCTAAAACTTTGGCTAAAAATATCCCTTTATCACGCAGCATACGCGATGAAACACTTGATCCTGAGATCATAAAAATTCTCACGCACCTTAATATGCCGACGCAAAAACTCAATTACACCAACCAAGGTATCAACACCCTTTATGAGCTCTTAACCAGACAAAAAGTAAGAAACCTAGACTATTTGATAGAACTCATCGATGACTCATACCCTACTGTACACTGGTTTAACTATGTTTACCCACCAGCCTTAGCTGTCATTGGCGTTCTAGGGCTCAGCTACATGCAACCTCAGTATTTCTGGATAGCAATTGATTGGATCATGGATATGATACCTGTTGTGTATCATTGGATGTATCATTACGTGGTGCAATTAAACAATTTACCTATCATTGGTATGGGCATACAGTTTGCGCTTATTTTGTATTACTTAAATTATACTTTCGAGCACGGATTGGATCCTTCTGAAGAAAGAATACGTACCTTGTTTTTCCGTGCCTTGGCCATCACACTCAATTTTTTAGCACATTTGATAACCTATTGGGCAGCAGGAACCTTCTCTTGGATCCCAGCCGGTCTTTTTATCATCAGTTCCCTCATGGGTATCATAGAAAGCATCTACACCTATAGTACGCAAAAACCCGCGCAATCTGAAACAGAAAAAACAGTGAATGTGCACACAAGGGCTTGGGGCGTCCGCCACGAGTTTGAACGAGAACGAAACAAAAACTTTTTTCTGATTCGCCTTATTTATGCACTCACCATCACCGGGTTAGTCTTAGGCTATACTTTTTTAGTACCCTCCGTGATCTTAACCATGGCTTACACACTTTCATTGGGGCTCGCTTTCTTAATCAAGGATTATTGCATCAATCAGATCAAGCATCGATCCGCCGACGCAGAACAGCTTGCCGTACTCGGTATTTATAACTCACCAGAATTTAACCCTGCTAGAAAATTAGAGGCTGACAAAACTGCTTTTCAAAACTACGCGTTAGAATTTCTGGCTCAATTTCCCGCAGAAGAACAGAACCATAGAAATCTACAAAGTGATATCCTCGAGATATTAGGTCAAAACCCTTTTGTACTAGACACCGCAAAAAAAGAACTTACTAGATGTGTAAGCTGCTATCGAAAAGTTAGCCCTAGTCCAGCAGGTTCATATCCATCGCAGAATATTTCTACTTCAAAATATAGCATGGTGAACCCTGAGCGCCGGAATTTTACGCCAGTACCTACTAAATTAGTATTTGAGGAAGAACAAGTAGTTACCACACGTTACGGCACCCCTGGCAGGTCTAACCTCTAAGCATCTAAAACATCTTTCACAAATGGAATAGTCAATTTCCGTTGTGCTACCAGTGAGGCATGATCCAAACGCGCTAAAATAGCTTGTAAATCGTGCATGTTACGTGCACAGCGATTTAGGATATATTGTCCCACACTAGTAGGCAGTTCTAACCCACGTTTTTTTGCATGGCCTTGCAACGTATGAATCTTATCATCATCTGATAACTCATGAATTTGTAACGTCAAAGCATAAGCCAAACGTGAACGTAAATCCGGCAAACGAATAGTCGTTGAAGCTGGCGGCATTTGTCCTGCCACCAGTAATATATTTTGCTGCGCTTGCAAGCGATTATATAAATGGAACAGTGCTTCTTCCCAGGCGGAGCGTCCTGCGACATGATCAATATCATCTATCGCTACCAAATCATGGTCCGCCATCCCTTCCAAAATGGCCGGATCCCAATCATGTAACAGCTTTAAAGGAAGATAAGCAACGGTGTGCCCTGTTTGTGACATCGCTTGACAGCTTGCTTGTAACAGATGAGATTTCCCGGATCCGGAATTCCCCCACAAATAAAATAATTGTTCTTTTTTTTCAGGCAAAACAGACAAAAGTTGCTGCTTCAACAAGTCATTTCCCGTCCAACAAAAATCAGCAAAACTGGTTTCATCATTGTATGGCACGGTCAAAGCCATTTGCTGTGTTATGTCCGCGATCCTTGTTGCCACGCTTTCTTCCCCCAGTGCCAGACGTAATCCGCAAAGCTGATGCTGGTTGTCCCAGCTGTCAAGATCACCCCCACGAGTATCCATTGTGTGTGACGTAAGCCAAAGGCGAGGTCATACAGACAAAACATCACCAATAATAATTGCAACACTGTATTCACTTTACTAATGTAAGTCGGTTTTAAATTAGGTTTTTTATGGATCAGAAAATACCAAGCTATCACCCCTAAAGTAATGGTGATGTCGCGCGCAAAAATAAGCAACACCAACCCCCACGGTAACACTTTCAGCAGGGCCAAACTGATAAAACTTGCCGCTATCAGCAATTTATCCGCCAAAGGATCAATCACTCTGCCAATATCACTCTGCCAAGAAAAACCACGTGCTAACCAACCATCTAAAGCATCAGTCACGCCCGCAATGAGAAAAAGATAAAAAGCATACGCGAATTGTTTATGAAACAAACAAATTAAAAA
Organism: Legionella genomosp. 1; assembly: GCA_945878975.1. Lineage (GTDB taxonomy): Bacteria > Pseudomonadota > Gammaproteobacteria > Legionellales > Legionellaceae. The sequence continues at coordinate 29,420 of CAMCUM010000012.1, read as the reverse complement.
AGGTATCACCAATAATAGGCGAATAAAAGTTAATATATTAGGAATTTGCTTCATCACGATCCTAAATATCCTCACATAATTCTGTTTTTTGTTGGGACAATCCCAATTTTTCTTTCAACCGAGCAACGACTGCTGGGTCATAAGCCCGGCTCTGTTTGCGTATGACAGATACGTTACGGGGTGTCACCGCATCAGCGATGAAGCGGTCACTCTCATTCGTACTCGACATCGTCATACTTCTTGCACGACTATTCTGCTCCGGCACAAGGGCTGACAGTTTTTTCGCATTTTTTATCGATTTTTCAACGCGTTTCTTAATTTTTAAAGCCGCAGCCTCGGCCTCTTCCTCACTCACAGGCACACTAACATTGCCCAATAAATCAATCCGCAACTCTCGTGCTTTCAAACAGGCCAGATAATCCAAACGTCGGGTGTATAAAACCACCGCCTCGCGCAACTTTGATTTGGAGATAGTCAATCCGTCCGTTTGATCGGCGTGGCGCAAAATGTCATGTATGATCCCAACATTGAGAGGACGAATTTGAGTTCGGTTATCAAAAGCAGCAGGAAACGTAGTTTGTAACCAATGCAGTGCATCTAAACGATTTTTTTTAGATTGGTTTTTTTGTTTTTGATTAATTGCTGCAGTACGAGGATGCAAAATTTGTTTTCTCATACAGAAGTCCTTGTGTAATTAAAAAAGATTATCTAATATTTACTTAGAGACAAAAGTTGGGAGTATACCATCAAAAACAAAAAAATTTTATCTTCTTTGCTTGCAATCGTATTTCCATGCGCCATCCTCTTCGCGGATGACAATCCACTTGGCGGAGTTGCTGCTTTGGCCATGCAAGCGTCTGTCATACTTTGGATCCCTGCTGTCATCTGGGCCTGGAAGATTGTACATCAAGATGACTTAGAAAAACCAACTGTTACTACAAAACCCAAACCTACACCGAGAAAACCACGCACACCACCTAAGGGGACCAAATGAGTGCTATAACCGTTATCGTAAATGGAGCGTCTGGAAAAATGGGCAGCTTGGCTTGCCAAACCATCCGAAATCATCCTGAGTTTGAACTGGTTGCTGCTTTGGGGCGTCATGATAACTTAGCGCAAATCATTGATCAAACCAGGGCTAATGTTGTGGTTGACCTCACCCGCGCAGACTGTGTTTACAAAAATGCATTAACCATCATCGAACGCGGCGCCCATCCCGTGATTGGTACAACAGGTTTGTCTGACGAACAAATCAAATTTTTGCAACAGCAATGTAACACCCTGCAATTGGGAGGCATTATTGCACCTAACTTCTCCATTAGCGCGATTTTAATGATGCATTGTGCTGCAATGTGTGCACGCTATCACTCAGAAGTCGAGATCATAGAAATGCACCATCAACAAAAATTAGATTCTCCCTCCGGTACTGCTATCAAAACAGCTGACTTTATTGCGTCCTCCCGAGCACATCCTAAAAATCAGCTTACCGATAAAGCATCTATCGCTGGTGCTCGCGGTGCCAACTACCGTGATATTAATATTCACTCTATGCGTCTGCCAGGTGTTTTGGCCAAACAAAAAGTCATTTTTGGTGGTCCAGGAGAAACATTGAGTATTGTGCACGAATGCATTGATCGCAACGCTTTCATGCCAGGTATTGTACTTGCCTGCCAAGGCGTCATCCAATTGAAAGCACTCCATTATGGGCTAGAAGTACTCATATAAACGCTATCATTTTGGTCACAAGTGCACAACGTTAAGTTAAGACGTAGGCGTAAGTCTTAACTTAGAAATGGGCCAGAAATAACGTCCCATTATTACGCAAGAATAGGACGTTATTTCTAACCCGTTCCTTAACGTCATTAAAATCAGGAGTAGGCCATGACCTATCAAGTCGCTCATTTTATTGCCGGGCAATCTATTCAAGATAGGACCAAAGCGCTTAAAGAGATTTATAACCCTGCGACAGGTGCCTGTATTGGCTATGCACCCATCGCCGACCTCGACTGCTGTAACCAAGCTGTTGCAGCAGCCAAACAGGCTTGGCCTGAATGGGCACAAACCTCCGCATCAAAACGTGTTCAGATCTTATTGCAATTCCGCAGTCTCTTAGAAAAAAATACCGAGCATGTCGCAAAACTCGTGACACAAGAGCATGGAAAGACCTTGGATGATGCCAAAGGATCCATTGCACGCGGATTAGAATTGATCGAATTTCATTGCGGATTGCTCTCTCAGTTACAAGGCAAGTTTAGCGCCAACGTATCACAACAGATTGATTGCCATACTTTTCGACAACCACTTGGTGTTTGTGTAGGCATATCGCCTTTCAATTTTCCAATCATGGTCCCTATTTGGATGCTAGTACCCGCCATTGCGTGCGGTAATACCTTTGTGCTCAAACCATCTGAACAAGATCCTTCCGCTAGTATTTACTTATTGGAATTACTGCACACAGCTGGCCTCCCTCCTGGAGTGGTAAATGGTATTCATGGCGACCATACCACGGTGGAACATTTGATGACTCACCCTGATATTCAAGCAGTTACAGCTGTCGCTTCTAGTCCTGTAGCAGAAGCCATTTATCAAAAAGCCATTCATGCTGGTAAACGCGCGCATACATTCGGTGGTGCTAAAAATCATGCCGTGATCATGCCGGATGCCGACTTCAGCCAAACTGCCAAGGCATTATGTGGCGCTGCATATGGATCAGCAGGTGAGCGTTGCATGGCTATCTCCGTCGTGGTGACCGTTGGCAAAGAGACAGCCTCTCAACTTTTGAATGCACTCATCCCAGAAATTAAAAAAATTAAAATCGATGCGGGAGATGTTCCCCATGCAGATATTGGGCCAGTGATCAGTCATGCTCACCTGCAACGTATTAAAGAAGCCATTGCTTTAGGTGTGACCGAAGGGGCACAATTGATACTCGATGGTCGCAGCTTTGTGCACCCTCGCTATACCCATGGATTTTATCTGGGTCCAAGCTTATTTGATAACGTGACAGAAAATATGTCGATTTATCAAAAAGAAATATTTGGCCCAGTATTAGTCGTCATGCGAGTCGCCGATTTAGAAGAAGCGATTGCCCTGGTCAACCGTAACCAATATGGCAATGGTACTGCTATTTTCACTCAAAACGGCTATAACGCCCGTCATTACGCTCATGAAGTCCAAGTTGGCATGGTCGGTATCAATATTCCTATTCCTGTCCCGATTGCTAGCCACCCTTTTGGCGGCTGGAAACGCTCTTCATTCGGTGACACCGTCATGCATGGAGCAGAAAGCATTCATTTCTATACAAAATCAAAAAGCATTACGACCAAATGGTTCATGAATCAACAAGATACCTCATCTTTTGTGATGCCTAAAAATGGGTAGGAGGAAGACAATATGGCGAACATCGGATTTATCGGCCTAGGCCACATGGGATTACCAATGGCATGCCATCTCATGCGTGCCCACCATCATGTAACGGGTTATGATATCTCTCCAGCAGCCCGCGCTGCATGGGTCAAAGCTGGCGGCAAGATCATGAAGGATCTCCCAACACTTGCTAAACACAATGAGATCTTGATTACCATGTTGCAGACCGGAGACCAAGTACGCGCTGTGTGTTATGGAGATAAAGGCTTATATCAGCATGCACAACCGCATACCTTGCATATTGATTGCTCCACAATTGATGTCTCAACTGCAAAAGAGCTCCACACACAAGCCAGCCAACACGACTTGCTTACTGCCGATGCCCCCGTATCAGGTGGTGTAGCCGGAGCGCAAGCTGCGACGCTCACCTTCATGCTTGGCGGCGACACAGCAGCATGTGCTTCGGCCACCCCCATTCTCCAAACCATGGGTAAGCAAATCATCCAAACTGGCGCCAGTGGCAGCGGTCAGGCTGCAAAAATTTGTAACAATATGATTTTGGGCATTTCGATGTTAGCTGTATCTGAAAGTTTCATTCTTGCAGAACGCTTGGGACTCAGCGCGCAAAAACTGCATGAGGTGGTCACACATGCCTCTGGCCACTGCTGGATCATGGATCATTACGTGCCCGTGGCAAATATTCTAGAAAATGTGCCAGCCAATCATGCTTATCAACCAGGCTTTTCCCTCGGAATGATGCTCAAAGATATGCATCTCAGCCAAGACGCAGCGCAACATTGCAAGCTTCAAACACCCATCGCAAATTTGGCAACCCGTCTTTTTCAAAAAGCGCAAGACTCCGGTTTGGGAGATTTGGATTTTTCAGCAGTGATCAAATTAATTGAATAAAGGGACGCTTATTAGGCCAAGACAGTTGCTACGATTACTTAGCCCCTGCAAACCCCAATTGCCGCCATGCTTCATATAAAATAATCGCGGCGGCATTGGACAAATTTAAGCTTCTGCTGGTCGGCAACATTGGGAGCCGAATACCAGGATATCGCGTCAATATCTCAGAAGGAAGCCCTCGAGTTTCTGGGCCAAATAACAATATATCGCCTTCCTGGTACGCCACATCGGTATAAGATTGCGTCGCTTTGGTAGAGCAGCAAAAAATCCGCTGCTGGGAATGTTGCGCAAAAAATGCTTCAACATCGGGATAATGTTGCACTGTTGCTTGATCTTGATAATCTAATCCCGCACGCCGCATGCGTTTGTCATCTAGTACAAATCCCAAAGGATGAATCAAATGTAAAGATGCCCCCGTGTTGGCACATAGACGCATGATATTTCCAGTATTGGGCGGGATCTCTGGCTGGTATAAAGCAATATGTAGCATTATGCCCACTCAAACCAGTTATTCAAAACAGCCACTAAAGTCTCCACACCTTGCTTTTTTAGGCTCGAAAATACTTGGCAAGTAACGCTGGGCTGCGTATCCATACTTGGCAATTTTTGACAATGCTGCTCTACTTTTTGCAGAGCCTGCTGCATTTGACTACGACTGAGTTTATCAGCTTTGGTCAATAAGATATGAATAGGCAAATTCTGAGTGATGGCCCAATTCAAAAGAGTTTGGTCCGCATCTTTCAAAGGATGACGAATATCCATGAGCAATACCAAACCTTTTAAGCTGGTACGTACTTCCAAATAATGCGCCAAATTTTTTTGCCAATCTAATTTGGTTTGAATCGCCACTTTGGCGTACCCATACCCCGGTAGATCAACTAAACGATGGTCAGCATCTTTAACGGTAAATAAATTAATCAATTGCGTACGTCCAGGTGTCTTAGAAGTACGTGCCAACTGCCGATTAGCCGTTAAGCAATTCAACGCCGACGATTTACCCGCATTCGAACGTCCTGCAAAGGCTACTTCATAACCGTGATCAGGGGGCAATTGATTAACCATTGCCGCAGATTTTAAGAAAGTTGCTTGAGTGTAAGGATTTATCACGAATACCACGCTAAGCTAGAAATAGGGTGTATGGTATCGCGTGCACTGCATATGCGCAAGTTTTGCATCATTCGTTTTTAATGTTATCCTTGGCGGAATTCAAATAATTTGCCCACACATGAAACAATTTATCTTCTGTTTTCTACTCAGTTATTCTTTGTTAGGGTTGGCCGCTGACTCTCCCCAAACGGGACAAAGTAAATCTGCGATCTGTAGTGCCTGTCATGGCGCAGATGGGTTGAGTAGCAATCCCATATGGCCTAATTTAGCAGGTCAACATGCCTCTTATTTGCTGCAACAATTGCAGCACTATCAGGCAGGCAAAACACGCCCTTCTCCAATCATGGGGCCTATGGTTGCCGCCCTCACACAACAAGACATGGAAGATTTGGCAGCATTTTACGCGCAAAAACCGTCCGCCCCGCCAACGCCAGCCAGCGCATCTCCATCGCCTCGTGCGGAACAACTATACCGACAAGGTGATATCGACCAACATATTCCTGCCTGCATAGCTTGTCATGGACCAGATGGCCGCGGTGCAGAACAAGCAGGATTTCCGGTCATTTCTCACCAAAAATCTGAGTATATTGTTCAACAATTGGAAGCATTCAAAACAGGCAGTCGCAGCAGCGACCCCGCAAGTATCATGCGCACCATCTGCGCAAAACTCAGTCCACAAGATATGAGCGACCTGGCGAAGTACCTAACAACTTTAAACTAATGAGTACGAAACAAGACTGTTAATCAGCCAATATCCAAACTATTTTGCCAGGCAAATTATGCCACATGCTACCACGCGAGACTGTAGCACTCGCATTCATATTCGAAATCGCGACGGTAGTAGCACTGAGGGCTCCCCCAGATATACAAGCATCTTTACGCATTTTCATAGTGAGTTGCCCAGGACCACAACTATAAGACAATGTCAGTTCGCTGCTAGCTTTGAACGCAGATTCAGCTTCCTGAAATTGAATTTTTTTACTTTCACCGGGCAGGATCAAATCACTCATTTCCTGCCCAAAAAATTCACCATTATATAAATTTTTTTGCAGCAATACACAAGCAGATGTCGTATTATTTTGAATCGTCGTTAACATATTCAAACATTGCGATTTGATCGATGCAAAAACTGATGAAACATACAACAAGCAAAACAACCCTAAGATTTTTTTTGACATGACAACCCCTGCCTCTTGTGTTTTCATAAAAAACAAATTGTACTATTTATTCTAAAATACATCAACTTTCTTGATCCGTCGCCGTACCAGGATTTTCCAAACTTAGGAATCCTGTTTTAAAATCATAAGCGAAAATTTCTGCATAACGCCCCCAATCAATCATGGTTCGTAACACACGATCTGCTTCATCATCACTAAGATAGTCTTCTAGTTTGGTTAAAAAACGCTCTTCTGAAACGCGATGGCTGGGTTTCTCATCAAGGATCCGCTGGATATAACGTGCCAAAGGTACTTTTTCCAGAAGGCGTTGTGCGAATAATAATTTCCGCGCTTGCAGATCCGCTTCAGAAAACTCCTTGCCTAAATCACTCAATTGCACATCACCTTCCAAAATATTCGCAAATCCTAAAATTTCCAAAGTTTCCAAGATCGGGAATAAATCATCAACATTCATCATCAATTCATCCGCCAATTCTGGTAAATCAATATTGGCTTTGAATGCTTTCATAGTTTCTATCAAACCAGATAATTCAGACGGGTCAACATCCGGAATACGATATCCCAAACCAATCTGACGCTCACGCTGTGCTGTAAAACGACTTTTATCGCCGCTTGCGGAGATCATCACTGTGTAGATTCTATCTACCAACTGCCTGACACGAGGTGACTCTGAATTGCGAGGTTGTTTGAGCGTGACAGGCAGATCAGCACGGATATGGCCTGGATCAGAGCCTAAAATTAGAATTCTATCCGCCAGCATCGCCGCCTCTTCAATATTGTGAGTCACCAATAAAATACCATTGGTATTGGTTTTTTTCTCTTGCCACAAAGCCAACAAATCTGATTTTAAATTTTCAGCCGTCAACACATCTAATGCAGAAAAAGGTTCATCCATCAATAAAATATCGGGATTGATCACCAAAGCACGCGCAAATCCCACTCGTTGACGCATCCCTCCCGACAATTCCTTTGGCAACGCCGATTCAAATCCATCCAAGCCAATGATATCAATGGCCTCAATTGCACGTGCACGGCGTATTTTTCGCGATATACCTTGCGCTTCTAAGCCTAATTCCACATTTTCTAAGACTGTTAACCAAGGTAATAATGCGAACGACTGAAAAACCATAGCAATCCCACCGGGTACTGGTTGCGTCACCGGTTGATTACGATACAAAACCCGACCTTTACTAGGTGCAATCAAGCCCGAGATGATACGCAATAGTGTCGATTTTCCAGAACCAGACTTTCCTAGCAATGCAACAATTTCCCCTTTTTGTAAGGTGAAATTAACATCGTCCAACACCAACAAATCTTGTGAAGACGATTTACGATACGATTTACGTAAATGTTCAACCGATAGAATAGTTTCCGACATACATCCCTCACATAAAATGGTAGCGATCTTGCGCCAAGCGATACAAGGGTCGCCAAATGACATGATTACATATCAAGACATAGATGCACATCACAGCTGTGCCCAAAGCAATTTTAGGAAAGTTTCCAATAATTGAATTCACTTGGATATACTCACCCAAACCAGTAGCCTGTAAACGCACGGAACCCCAAGTCACGGCTTCGGCTACAATACTCGCATTCCACGCGCCGCCTGCTGCAGTAATGGCACCCGTTATATAATAAGGAAACACACCTGGTAAGGCCAAACGCCGCCACCATTGCCAGCCGGTCACTCCAAAATTATCTGCTGCTAAATACAAATCGCGCGGAATCAAAGATGCCCCGGCAATAACATTAAACAAAATATACCACTGCGTTCCTAAGATCATCAAAGGTGTTAAGCCGATTTCCACATTTACATGAAATCGTACGATCGCAATCACGACCAAAGGATAAAATAAATTAGCTGGGAATGCGGCCACAAATTGAATAATCGGTTGCATTTTTTGAGTCCAATAAGGACGTTGACCAATCCAAACCCCAACAGGGATCCAAACGACGGAACTCAAAATAATCAGCACTATCACGCGCATAGCCGTAGCAGCCCCTAATAAAAATACATGCAAGACCTCAAATCCACTTAATGTTTCCAAAATATAAACGCCTAAGCGATACCCAGCGAACCCAATCACAGACCATAGCAATATCGACCACAACCAATCCACTCGTTTGGCTTTTTGCGGCTCTATTTCACGCTGCATGCTCAGCGCGCCCATCCGCAACCAGCGGAAATTAATAAAGCGATCTTTCAATTCTTGAAGCCCGAGATCAAAGCGCTGCATCATAGGACTCAAACGTAGCAAATCGACCAACCAAGATTGATACTCTTCATCTTGAGTAGCATCTTCCATTTTAAACCGCTCAGACCAAGTAATAAGTGGACGAAAAAGGATTTGATCATAGAGGAAAATAACGACTAACATCATCAGAATAGCATAAAACACAGCATGAAAATTATGCTGTTCGATTGCCAAAGCGATATAGGAACCAATACCTGGTAAGCGAATATTCTGATGTCCTACCACAATGGCTTCGGACAATACCACAAAAAACCAACTTGCTGACATCGACACCATCATATTCCACAACAATGCTGATATAGAGCAAGGCACCTCCACTTTCCAAAAATACTGCCAAGCCGACAATTGGAACATCGCAGACACTTCGCGTAAATCGGGCGGAACAGTTTTGAGTGATTGGTAAAAACTAAAGGTAATATTCCAAACTTGAGACACAAAAACCGCAAAAATAGAAGCACATTCTGGTCCCAATAAACTCCCCGGGAAGAAACGAATAAACCCAATCACCGTAATAGCTAAAAAACTCAATACTGGCACGGCTTGTAACACATCAATTGCAGGAATAATAATACGCTCTGCTTGGCGGCTTTTGGCAGCAATCGTACCCACCACAAAAGAAAATACGACCGAAAAAAATAACGCAACGAACAAACGCAACACAGTTCTTAATGCATAACCTGGCAGATAGATAGGATCCAAAGAAACATGCAGTGGTTCTCCCAAAGCATAGGGCTTCGCCATTTGTTCACTGGTCCAACTTAGAAAAAAGAAAATAGCTAACACTAAAATCAATACCAATAAATCCCAGCGATTAAAAAAGCGACTCATATGACCGAATTTGTCGTAAACGCGATTTTGATTCATAGCATAAGTACAAATTGAATAGGGCTTCTGGTCATGTTACCATAAATCCGTATAGATGTTCCTGTCTAGGAGAAGCGTAAATGGACTATATTTGGGCGCGCCGTTTTCTGTATGTTTTTTTATTCTGGCTAATGTATAGCCCGCAGGTTGCTGCTGTCAGTGAACCAGAGTTATCTGTGTGGACCAACCAAGTCATTGTTGAAGCTTATACCTTGTCGGCAGATAATGTATTAAACCGACAAAAAGACATCGCCAAATATTTCACTAGCGCGGCTTGGATCGAATACACCAAAGCTTTACAGGCTTCGAAATTAAACGACTCGATCCTAAAAAATAATTACACGGTTTCAGCCGTTGCGTTGTTACCTCCTGCAATCAAAGTACTAAAAGAAGACACCGAATGGCAAGCAACCATGCCGCTTTTAGTCTTATACAAAAACAAAGACTATCAACAAAAACAAACTTTAGAAGTGAGCATCACTTTCACGAAAGCAAAAACTGGTGAAGGGGTACGTGGCTTGGCAGTAACTAGTTTTACGGCCACTGTCGGCCAATCGCCTTGCCGTTGTGAACATCGCAATCCCACCCATCTCTTCGTGTGAAGGATAACCATGACCTTGAAAACAGCATTACATCAAGCACATGTGGATTTAGGGGCAAACATGGTCGATTTCCATGGATGGCATATGCCACTACACTATGGATCCCAATTACATGAACACGAAGAAGTGCGTAAGCATGCAGGCGTCTTCGACGTTTCGCATATGACGATCGTTGATATCAAAGGAACAGATGCCCAGACATTTTTACGCATGCTCATGACCAATGATGTCGCTCATCTCCAACAGGGCCGCGCTTTGTATACTTGTATGTGCCAAAATAACGGCGGCATCATCGATGATTTAATTGTCTACCAAGCTGACGCTACCCATTATCGATTAGTATTGAATTCGGCCACAAAAACCAAAGATATGGCTTGGATTCGCCAACATATGGCAGGTTATGACGTTACCCTACAAGAACGCAGCGATTTAGCCATGCTAGCGGTTCAAGGCCCTGAAGCAATTAAGAAAACATGCGCCATCCTCCCACCATCACAAGCGACTATTGTGGCTGCCATCGCACCTTTTGGCTGTGTAGAGTCCGAGCATCTATTTATCGCACGCACTGGATATACAGGAGAAGACGGTTTAGAAATAATGGCCGCCCCCTCTCAGATTCACGCAATCTGGCGAGCATTGATCCAAGCAGGTGTGCAACCCTGTGGTCTGGCAGCGAGGGATACGTTACGTCTTGAGGCAGGATTATTGTTGTACGGTCAAGATATGGATGAAACCACCACACCTTTAGACTCTGGATTGGGATGGACCATTGCTTGGGAACCCTCAGATCGCGATTTCATAGGACGCAGTGCATTGCAGGCACAAAAACAACAAGGATTACAACAAAAATTAGTAGGGTTACGTTTGTTGGATAAAGGGATCATGCGGACTGGACAAAAAGTCATATATGAAGGAAGCTTAGATGGCATCATCACCAGCGGTTCTTTTTCACCAACTCTGCATCAATCGATCGGATTGGCACGGGTTCCTCATGCCGTACAAGGAGAAGTTAGGGTAGAAATTCGTAATAAGCACTGTCGAGCCGAAGTTGGCAAACCGCGTTTTATTAACAAAGGAAAAGCAACATGAAAAACTTAAGTTTTACCACAACCCATGAATGGCTCGATCACGAAACAACTAATATGAGTGTTGGCATTACTAAGCATGCACAAAGTTTGCTAGGTGATATGGTTTACGTTGATCTCCCCGCTGTGGGCACAGAATTTAAAGCGGGAGATGAAATAGGAGTGCTCGAGTCGGTCAAAGCAGCCTCTGAAATCTACGCACCCATCAGCGGAGTGATAACAGAGATCAATTCACAGGTCATCGAAACACCCAGCTTAATCAATTCCGATCCTTTCGGTGCGGGATGGTTGGTAAAAATCCAACCTCATGACCATGAAGAGGCCCTTGAAGAAATAGCTGAATTACTCAAAGAACAAGACTACTTAGACGATGTTGTTGGGGAACAGTGATTATGCCTTTCATTCCACATACGGAAAAAGACAAACAAGAAATGTTGGCATGCATCGGTGCTCCTGATGTACAGGCTTTGTTCGATGAGATCCCCTCTAAACTATTGCATCAGGGATTCACAAACATTCCTGATGGGCTCAATGAAATGACCATGTTAGATCTGGCGAAACAGTATGCAAGCCGCAATCAAAATGATCTCTGTTTTATCGGAGCTGGGGCCTATGACCATCATTGTCCCGCAGCGGTCTGGGACATTGCTACGCGTGGCGAATTTTTAACAGCCTATACGCCCTACCAAGCGGAAGCTAGTCAAGGAACCTTACAATTACTCTATGAATTTCAAACCATGATAGCTGAGCTCACCGGGTTGCCCGTGGCCAATGCTTCTATGTATGATGGCGCCTCAGCGCTCGCCGAAGCAGCACTCATGGCTGTCCGAATTCAACGTCATACGCACCCTAAAATTCTGGTTGCAGGCACATTACACCCCTTTTACCGTGATACGTTGGCCACCATCCTCAGTAACCGAAACATTGAATTAATCACCCTGCCGTTTGATCTCAAATCTGGCATAACCCCTATAACAATTTGCGAAGCTTATCGCGAGCAAAATATCTCTGCGCTGATTATCCAACAACCTAATTTCTTCGGCTGCTTGGAACAAGTAGATGACCTCACGGACTGGGCACATCAACAACAGGTCATCAGCATTGCTTGCGTCAATCCGACAGCTTTGGCTATCTTAAAGCCCCCCGGTCAATGGGGACAACATGGTGTTGATATTGCTTGTGGAGAAGGCCAACCATTGGGTGCACCGCTGGCTTCCGGCGGCCCCTATTTTGGTTTTTTCAGTACACGCTTGGAACATGTCAGACAAATGCCTGGACGTTTAATTGGTCAAACAACCGATCAAGTAGGTAAAGTAGGTTATACCCTCACCCTCCAAGCACGCGAACAACATATCCGACGCGGCAAAGCCACTTCAAATATCTGTACGAATCAAGGATTATTGGTCACGGTCGCAACCCTATATATGAGTTTACTTGGACCAGAGGGTTTGGCTCAAACAGCACAGCATTGTCATCATAATACACACCTCTTAATCGACGCCGTACAAAAAATTCCAGGTGTCAGCTTGGTATTTTCTGCACCTTTTTTCCATGAAGCCTTGTTGCGTTTACCTTGTCCAGCCAGCGACATTTTAACAGCCATGCATCAAGAAGGTATTGCTGGAGGATATTCAGTTGACGAACACTATCCAAACTTGCACAATAATACTATTTTAGTCTGTGCGACCGAAAAACGCAGTGCTGCAGATATTGACCGATACGTTACCACACTACGCTCAGTGATCCAGAGCCAAGGAGCAAAATGATTATTGTGCACCTTACTTATATCGCACCACTTAGTGAAGTAGACAAATACTTACAAGCACATCGCGAGTTTTTAGATTATCATTACAAACAAGGATTGTTATTGGCCTCTGGCCCTACCAAACCTCGAACAGGGGGCATTATCATAGCATTGACGCAGGATATATCTTCTTTAGAGACTATTTTTAAAGCTGATCCCTATTATCTAGCCGATATTGCACGCTATGACTTTATCGCTTTTACCCCTGTGAAACACAGAAACGAAATCAAAGATTTGATATGCGCTTCGGAGGGACCAGTATGCTGATTTTCGAACAATCACAACCTCCTAGACAAGCGCACGCACAGGGACCTGGCCCTATTCAAAGCCCTTACAAACTCCCTAAAGCGTACCAACGCACCAGCCCGCCCAAATTACCGTCTTGCTCCGAATTACAAGTTGTACGCCACTATACGCGTTTATCGCAAAAAAACTTTTCGATTGATACACAGTTTTATCCCTTAGGCTCTTGTACCATGAAATACAATCCGCGTGGCGTGCAGCACGCAGCATCGTTCTCTGGATTTTTACAGCGCCACCCTCTGACGCCTGCGCGTTACAGTCAAGGTGTACTCCAAGCATTGTTTGAATTACAAACCTATCTGCAGGACATCACTGGCATGACCTCCGTCTCCTTGACGCCAATGGCTGGTTCACAAGGAGAGTTTGCAGGTGTTGCCATGATCAAAGCGTACCATGAATCGCGAGGAGATCTGCAACGCGACGAAATACTCATTCCTGACGCAGCACATGGTACAAACCCGGCTTCCGCCATGATTTGTGGTTACAAAATAGTTGATCTCACTACCAAAAACGACGGTGAAATCGATCTAGCAGAATTAAAGAGCAAAGTTGGTCCTAAAACAGCTGGCATCATGCTGACCAATCCCTCCACGCTTGGATTATTCATGTGTCAAATCCAAGAAGTCGCAGAGATCATCCATCAAGCTGGCGGTTTATTATACTATGATGGCGCCAACCTCAATGCCATCATTGGAAAAGTCAGGCCTGGTGATATGGGATTTGATGTGATGCACCTCAATTTACATAAAACATTTGCAACACCGCATGGTGGAGGGGGTCCAGGCTCTGGACCTGTAGCGGCAGGACCCCGCTTAGCCGCTTTTCTACCCACACCTCTTGTGATACACCAGGACGGCGAATATGTTTTCGCTACCCAAAAAGATCGCCCGCAAAGTATAGGTCGTTTGTCTTGTTTTATGGGTAACGCAGGAATTTTATTACGTGCGTATTTCTATATTCGCCTTCTTGGCCAACAAGGTCTGAAACGAATCTCTGAATATGCCAGTCTAAACGCTAATTATCTATTGACGCGACTGACAGAATTAGGATTCAGTCCAGCTTATCCGCAGCGCCGTGCCAGCCATGAATTCTTACTCACCTTAAAATATGAGAAAAAAACATATGGCATTTCTGCTATGGATTTAGCAAAACGTATATTAGACTTCGGAATGCATGCTCCCACGACTTATTTCCCAATTATGATTCCAGAATGCTTATTGATTGAACCTACTGAAACAGAATGCAAAGAAACCTTGGATCAGTTTGTCAATATCATGCAAACCATTTTGCAAGAAGCCAAAACCGATCCTCAGATCTTAAAAAATGCACCTTACTCATTACCTGTCAGACGTTTAGATGACGTCAAAGCGGCACGCGAGCTGCGTCTCAATTATTACCAAACACAACCCCACAACAAGGAGGTGCCACACCCAACAGAAGCGTAATACTACGCAATTCTTTTATGGACAAAAGGAGATATTATCCTCGTTTCAATCAGGGAGATTGACTATGCATATCAAAGTCTTTTCACAGCGTTTTAATCGTGAATTAGCAGGAATGGACTTACCAGACGATTTAAATGAGAAAATAAAAGCTATTTCGAAAGTATTTTCTGTTACACGACATATGGCAAATGCTATGATCTTTGGACATCTGTTGCCCCCAGAAGATCAACTCGATAGAATTGCAGAGGTGCTGGATGTTTGTCCGCACTGGCTAAGTGGAAGAATCGATAAACGAAAAGCTTATTCTGGTCGAGAAATGTTCGACGCTGAATAGAGCCCAAACTAGGACTGACACATACCTATGGATTGGAATAATGATTGGTAGGTTGAGGTTGAGCGCAACAGAAAGCCAAACCTACCATTAATCGCCAAGCTGGGTTTTGAGTAAGTCACATAAATGAGACGATTATGGAATGCCTAAGTTATTGTATTGCAGCGAAAATCGATTTAAGCCGTTTAGATAATTATTATAAAGCCGAGGGTTCGGGCCATGTTGCGGTACGCTTTCGGGACGTCCTCAAATTAAGAACCGAAGATCCTGATGTGATCATTTTTATCTTTAAAAATGGAACCATCGTATCTTGGGGTATCAAACGCCACGCCATTCACCCTTATCTGGAAACCATCAAGCAATTTACGGAAAAATTAATTTCATTTCGAGTCCGAGATGAGTTCATTTATTTACGTGGCAAAGATAAAACAGCCATAGGACCGCATGGTTATTTTGAAGTAGACTGTTTATCCATTGATAAAGCACTCGATACAGATGACATCAAATTAAGCCTTTCTTATGGCTTTTCACAATCCGTAAAATTGCAATATTTTGAAACTATTCTAGAATCCTTGATTGAGAAAAACAGCCCCATCATCCATAGCCTTTCCACCAGAGGGCAAATCGCTGTCAAACGCAAACAAATTCGTCAAATCATTGGAGAATTGATTGCCGCCAAAAGCGAAATGAACCTACTGTCCAATTTTCTCTACCATCCAAAATACTTTTGGCAACACCCAACTTTAGAAGAATACTATATTATGTTGGAACGCTATCTTCATATCCAACGCCGAGTAAATGCTATCAATCATCGCTTGGATACTTTGAACGAAATTTTTGATATGTTCAACAGTTACATGGAAAGTCGGCATTCTCATCACTTAGAAATCATCATTATTGTCCTCATCACGATAGAAACCGTCTTTGCAATCATGAGTTTCCATTTTTAACTCTCGATTCTAGGCCCAGAAAAAACTTTGGGGACGTTGCCTAGCTCTTTCCACTACCACCCATTGTAAGCCGATCAATTGTCGATTGGTGATGACTGAAACCTTTTTCTTCATTAAGGGCCTCTCTGAGTTTTCTTGTCGTATTACTTGAATCAGGTGATACTTTCTCAACATATTTTGGCTTACCAGGAGAGGCTTGTTCCTGAGCCATGGATATGAGCGACGCCAAACCCTCGTGTCTGTCAGACCAAATATTAGATAACACATTTAATTCCTCTTCAGAAAGCTCTGAGAACATATCCATTTGTACTGTCTTAGATAACCTTTGGAAAAAATCAAACTGTTTTTCCATAGGGAGCTCTAATAAAATTTTGCCTTGCTTAAACGAATCTAAAGCACAAAATACAGCCAACGCACGGCGGGCTGGAAGTCTGTCGATAAGATTACTCCCATCAACATAAGAAAGGTGTTGTATCTTATCTATCAAGGATTCTAAGGATAGTTCTTGTAAAAATTCAATATGCGCCATAACCATTGGCAAGACTGGACCTTGCAGGTAAGTATCAAATAGAAAAAGACGCTTTTGTACGTTAAGAGGCAATGCTTCAAAACAACTTATTGTCTCCTCATGTGTAAAATATTTAAATACATCACTCATACATTGAACTGAGATATCGTTTAAGATTCCCATCTGCTCCAACGTCCTAAAAAAACTCACTTTATCGCTCACACTGGTTAATGAAATGAGTGAAGAGCTCAAAATATCTTGTAAAATTTCAGTATCAGACAATTTCATAAGAAAAATATTTTTTTCTTGGTCATTGTGAAGCAAACGCAATATACTGCTTAAATTATTGAAAGTCATCGTACTTAAAAAACCAAGCATCATTTGATTCATCTTAGTGTTCATTGTTAAAGGCTCTAGAATTTGAGCATCTGAAACGGTCATGGTTACATGTCCGAGAAGACCCAGCTGTGAAACAGGCGAAAGTCTACTAAAAACAAGCAAACGATGCTCGTCCGGTAATGCTAGAAAAATATCTATTTTTTGCAGACTTGAAGCAAGCTCGATGATACTTAAAAGATCTGGCATGGATATTTGCTGAAATTGAGCACGCTGTTCTTCAATGGGCCGCTGTTTTATCATGTTTAAAATATGGGCAATATTCATTGGGCAGCAACGCAACGCTATCAAAAGAGGATTTGGTTCGCGATTTAAGAAAACATTCGCATATTGTTCTGAAGACAAATCCACTATGATACTCAGCAAATTTTTTACCACATCCGGTTCAGATTGGAGCGCCCAAATCAGTAACGTATCGCCGTTATATCTTGGTTCAGTTATGAAAGCCAAAAAATCATTGACTTGCTCCGAACGTAAAATACCAGATCTATTATGGCTTATTATTTTACATACAATATCAAAATTTCTGTTATCAACCCATTTTGTAAGCATAGCCAAGAACTCTGTTTCACTCACCTCAAAAGGATCCAACTGATCATTAGTCATGAACAACTTACCATCTATGTCCTGCCACGCGCCACGCATCTGGCTATAGTACTCTGTATCAAACTCAGGAAATGCTTGCATGACCTCCGCAAAATTTACGCAAAATGCGTTCTGATAAACTTTACAAGGGCCAGGTTCGTCACTATCCATGACACTAAATTCATCCATATGAGGAGTGCGTTTTATTGTCATATAATGGTCGATATAGTTTTTTTGAATCGTCTCTCGATCTCGGGGACTTAAAGCCTCAGTCATCTCAAATAATTCAAATTGCTCACTGATAACATCCAGTAAAGCATTGCTTATATCTAATTTGTGTTCTTCGGCGTATTTGATAACTTCTGCTATCTGATTGCATAACGCCTCAGAATCATCCAATATTTTTCCAAAATCGGCAGAACTTAATCCCTTGCGAAAACAATGAATATTCACTTCCGCTAAAAAAAACTGGACTAAAATAGATAAATGGCCTGCATTCATGATCGAATCAAAGGGTTCTTCAGAAACGCCATCGAATAAAATTGCACCCTCACAAGCATCAAGTATCGAATCGATGTAATCTACAACTGGATCCTCATCATTCAACATACCAACTGTTTGCATATATTCTTTGGTTAATTCCGTCCGGTCAGAAGACACAAGAAAACTCCACTCTTGACCAAATAATTTTCGTGTTTTTTCGCTCATAATTATCTGGAGTGTTTCAAAATTAAAAGGATCTATTCGTGGATCAGCTAATACAGCCGCTCTGAATTTTCCACGTTGTCCTCTGTTAGGATCGAAAGAAATCCTAGCATGAATATTTTGAATGGCCATGTCAAAAACTGACGGATTTTCATTTTCTAGCACCCCGTTCCTATACTCAGGTCTATTCAGACTAAATACTGGATCCACAGCACGCACATGAGTATCCACGTCTACTGGTCGTAACAGCATACTATAAAGATTGGATGGCCTTTTCTGCAAGATTGAGGCAATAAATGATGGATAGCTAGGAAATGCGTTATGTAATTGCTCGATCTCTTTATTATCCAGCGCATTTAACTGTTCAAGCGTATGGATGTACTCCTCAACTTGCTGCAAACGTGCTTGTCTCTTTTCTGTATTTTCAAGAAAGCAATCGCATTCAAGGGCAGCCTTATAAGCCTTCAACTCAGCCAATGCCCCAATCACTTCCTTATTTTTTCCAAAAAATGCAGTTAATTGATAAGCCGATTGACAAGTATTGTCGGTACCAATTGTCGAACCACTTAAAAACGGCATCGTCAGAAAGACACGATTGGTTTTTCGATCAACATAAATATAACGAGACTTGGAGGGCTCCACATTGATACTCATCTTCGCTGTTTGATCTGCCCTATTAATAGACATAATAAACCTCAATAATTCTAGTACTCATTAAATTATAGACTATATAATGAGTATTATTGGCACCAAAAATGCAATATAGTAATCAATATGTATAAATATATTGCAATACTTCGTTCTCTATGGTACAATAAAAACTTCAAAGTTATACGAGGTTTTTATCATGTTTTTCAGATATTCTAAGATATTGAGGACATTAGAAGAAGGTGCTGCGAAATATGATCGTAGCGAACTTGTTAAAACACTCATCAACCAATATAAAGCACTTGAAATTCTGTATAGAAACGAAAAGCGCATCGATCTTGCAACGTTTTTATCTGCATTTAGGAAAGAACTTTCTGAAGTCAATTCTTGTCCGAATAGCACAAAGGCAATGGGTGACCTGCTGAAAAATGCGAGTCAAACCCTGCAAACACACCCCGAATATGCCCAAATAAAAGTTATTTTGGATAAGTGCTTGATGGCAATTGACCAAGAAAATACCCACGCACAAACCAGGGTACGCACTTTGGCAAAAAATGACATCCAAAAAATAAAAAACCGATCGATCTACACAGCAAGCCCCGCTACTGCTGCCATAATAGGTGGCGCTGTTTTAGCGGTATTTAATCTACCTATGGGCTTAATTCTATTAGGCATTACCATTATAGCAGGCATGCTCACCCAAGCTGCTTTCTGGTTATCTTGCCGCAATGACTATGCACAATTGCATACAAAAATAGAACAAGGAGTTTTAGAATCCGATTACGTCTACGCTTCAGGAGAAGCATGCCCATTAGAGGACTTACCTACCGATCCTGATCAGGTGTTGAATAATGATTCTCCAGCGCCAGAGGAACCAGAACCTTTTTTATTCGGAGAAAAAGCTGATAAAATCTTAGATGAAATTGTAGAATTAGTCCCTGAATTGATGGGAGATGCAGCTACGGCGGCCCGTAACGGATTTTTTGCACTCTGCTCTAGCATCAACCAAGTAGTTTCAGGCCCATCCACTACAGACGCACAAGCTGTAAAGCGAAAGTTACACAGTTTATAAAATACTTCCACTCTAGATAGGAGCAGCCATATTTGGCGGCTCCTTTAATTTCTGTAGATTATTTAAACACAAATCAACAAAACACCCTAAAAATATGTTATAATGCGCCCACTATTAAATTCAGGGCGTTCTATTATGTTACAAACCATCATTGAATCTTACCGAGCGGGATTATTTAAAAAAAAGCATTGGCTCCCTAATATTGTCTCAGGCATGATAGTCGGCGTGGTCGCCCTCCCCCTAGCCATGGCTTTTGCTATCGCATCCGGCGCAAAACCAGAACAAGGTTTATATACTGCTATCATTGCTGGATTTTTGGTGTCCATTTTGGGGGGAAGTCGGCTCCAAATCGCTGGGCCTACTGGGGCGTTTATTGTCGTTTTGGCTGGAATCACTGGTCAATATGGCATTGAGGGCTTGCAAATTGCTACTTTTCTAGCAGGCATTTTACTGTTTCTGATGGGTGTTTGTCGACTAGGGGGCATTATCCGCTTCATCCCCTATCCAGTGATCATTGGCTTTACAGCCGGAATTGCCGTCGTCATTTGGGTCGGTCAATGGCAATATTTCTTCGGCTTGCCAGCACCGCATGCGGCACATTTTCATGAAAAATTATGGCAATTACTCCAAAGTTTTCCACAAATCAATTGGCATACTACCGTATTGAGCTGTTTGTCGCTATTGGTCGTACTGTATAGCAACAAGCTCCCTGGCTTAAAACGCGTGCCTGGTCCTCTGCTGGCATTGCTTTTGGCAACCATCCTAGAGTCGCTCTTTCATTTTTCCGGTGTCGCAACGATTGGAAGTATGTTCGGTGGGATCAAAAAAGGCCTGCCTTCCTTTCACATACCTGCTCTGTCTTGGGCACGTGTGATGGAATTAATAGGTCCAGCATTTGCCATTGCCATGTTAGGTGCGATTGAATCCTTACTATCTGCGGTTGTTGCTGATGGGATGGGCGGAACAAAGCACAATTCAAACCGTGAATTAAGAGGCCAGGGTATCGCTAATATTGTCGCACCCTTATTCGGCGGATTTGCGGCCACAGGTGCCATTGCTCGAACGGCAACCAATATCCGCAATGGGGGAAATAGCCCCCTATCTGGTGTCGTCCATGCTTTGACATTACTTCTGATCATTCTATTTTTGGCACCTTTGGCGGTTGATGTCCCCCTATGCGCCTTAGCGGCTATCCTATTTGTGGTCGCTTGGAATATGAGTGAAGTCAAACATGCCATTGCGTTGATTCAACGCGCGCCTCGGGCAGATATTTTGATTTTATTTGTCACGTTCGCTTTAACTATTTTTGTTGATTTGGTGATGGCTGTGAACATTGGGGTCGTCTTAGCGATATTGCACTTCTTAATGCGTATGTCTGCCCGCGTTGAAATCAATGCTCATAAGCCCGTAACGGATACCGCCAACACAGCTGCAGATGCAATGGATCATCAAAATATTGTAACGTATACCATTGAAGGACCAATCTTCTTTGGCGCAGTCAGTCAATTTGAGTATGCTTTTACCGCAGCTCATTTTAATCCCAGCATCTTAATTATTCGTTTTGGTTGGGTTCCTTTGATAGATTTTACTGGATTACAAGCCTTGGAAAACATGATTAAAGATCGCCAAAAAGCAGGGATCCGTGTGATATTATGTGGCATAGATGCAAACATAAAACGAAAGTTACACAAAGCTGGGACTTTTGATCTGATCGGCAAAGCAAATGTATTTACCAATTTAGATCAAGCCATGAAAGCAGCAAAAGCGGCTTTGGAAACACCGGGTACAACGCTCTCGAATGATGAAACATCTGCTGCAATCTCATAGAATCCCTACGCGCCACCCCTCATCAATATTGAGGGGTAACATGTGAATGGCCTGCGAAACGCCAGTCTCAAACAAAGATATACTTGCAAACGCGCCCTATTTAGCACCGAATTTTTTTAATAAATCCAACACAACGTTTTCTTCTATTCGCTGCGAGGTTTCTTCGGGTTTAAAAACACTTATTGGACTGACATTCAGCGTAGCTGCTTGCCCCATTTCTTTGGAGCGTGCTGCAGCCGCATCAATGCCGTCCATAAATACATTCAATAAACCCGATTTTTCAAAACTTGTCACCGCAGCATGTGTCGTACCGTTGGGCGACGTAACTTGACGCCGCGCTGCTTCAAAAGCCAGTTCACTATTTTCTAATAATACTGAGGAACCCTTCATCAACTGGATAAAGCAGTTTCGTCTTATTTTTCTATCATTTGTCATCAAATTATGTTTATCGGCAGTTGCTTCCAGATACTCTAATATCAAAAAGAAATAAGCGGGACCACTCCCGAACAATGCTGTAAACGCATCCATATCCCTTTCGTTTTCAAGTGGCACCACATAGCTGTAATCAGCTGGATCGTTTCGCCTGGAATATTAGACGTATGCGATAACGCAATCACGCCTAGTTTTTCTTTGACTGGTGTATTGGGCATGATGCGTATAGCAGCTTGTTGTGACCCACAATGGTGCTGTATTTGCCCAATTGAAATGCCTGCAGCCATGGATAACACAACCGCATCCGTATCAATCACAGGTGCTATCTCTGCAAAAATATTGCCAAAATCTTTAGGTTTTGCACCATAAATGACAAGCTTTGCTCCTTGCACTGCATCGCTATTACTCTTAGCAACAGGATGTGTCGTTGAGCGTGATCCAGCACATAAACTTGGACTGGCCACTATATATTTTGTCCGATCTAATAATGGTCCTACGCCTCTTAAAAATGCCTCAACCATATTACCGCAACCAATAATACCAACTTTTGAAAAACAGCATGGATTTTCGACAACTCATTGACTCCGCGCATTCTAATCCTCCTGGAAGCCTCTCATTATTAGTGATGAGATGGCACAATACTAGTCCAAACTGGCTGTGCAAATATCACACCAATAAAACACTTTGTCAATTGTTTGTCACAGCAATTATATTAAAAGTAAAAACCAAACGGTCCTTTTCGAATAGGCTTTAACAACAGATAAACTAATTTTATTGTGCAAAATCAAAAATATGCCCTATAATTATATAGTTGGATCACAAATAAATCTTTATGCATTCATAATTTCAATAAAGGGGAAATAAAATGGCTAGTGTATCAAAACAGTCTCGACATAATGGTGCCACGCATCATCTAAGTAAACATATTGGTTCTAATGCCACGGATTTATTAAACGACGGCAAAAAATTGGTCAATGAAGTTTATAAAAATAGCTTGAACAAGGCGGATTGGGCCGAGGAAACTGTCAAAGAAGCCTCTACCAAGCTGGTAAAAAAAGTAAAAGCCAATCCTGTCGCTTCCGTATTAATTGCGGGTGGCATCGGATTCCTTCTTTCTGCTTTATTAAGAAAATAATGAATCTTGTAGAAGATATCGAAGGTCTTGTTTCTAATAAAATTGAAATATTTAAAACAATATTTGCGATTGTAAAATTAGAAACAAGACTAGTAGGTCTCAGTATTGTGCCCCTCATTTTAAATATTGCTATGATCTTAGTAGCCGTGATGACGATATGGTCTTCTTTGATGCTCGTAATTGGTTATACCCTGATGCATTGGTTTTCCAGCTTTATTGTAAGCGTCTTCGGGATTATGAGTTTCAATGTATTGATTGCCTTTGCCTTATTCAAGTATTTGTCTTTCAATTTAAAAAGTATGAGTTTTGAAAAAACCAGAGCTTATTTTAATCGGAGAGAAACACAAGATGTTCACATCCCGCCAACGTCTCCTTGCAAAGCTGAATCAACTAGAAAAAAAACGAATCAGTCATCAGCAAAGCGTAAACCAATATAGCCATGATTTGTTAATAAAAGTCTATGAATATCAAACATGGATACGCCATCTTATGCTGCCTGCTTTTCTATGTGGATGGGCCTTAGCGCGGGTACGCGGCACGTATTTTAAAACATTTGTACGTTACATGAGCCGCTTTGTCCTATTCGGTATATTGGGTCAAGCCAAAAATTTGATGCGACAAGCCTTCGTATCTGATAAACAATGACAAGTTTAAAAAAAGACATTGTTAATGAAGCACAGTGCCGACCTCAGGAGCGCCTTCCCGGCGTTCAGGATGACGTACCTAGGGGGTTACGATATTGATTCAATCCTTGGAATAATTCGCGCACGTCATTCAAAGGCAAGCCCATTACTGAGTAAAAACAACCTTCTATACGTGAAATATACTGACCAATATAACTTTGAATGCCATAGCCACCAGCTTTGTCTTGATAGCTTCCCATGGCAAGGTAATGATTGATTTCAGCATCAGTCATTGCTGCAAAAGTAACAACCGTTTTATTCATGACGACCTTTTGGTAATCATGGTAAACCAAACCCACACTGGTTATAACATGGTGAGTACGTCCCGAAAGCTTTTTTAACATATGGAATGCATCCTGTTTGTCTTGAGGTTTACCCAAAATATCCCCATCTAACATGACCTCAGTGTCTGCACAAAGTACCGGCAGGACCGGAAGATTCTTTTGAACAATTGCGCCCCAAGCTGCAAACAGCTTTTCCTGGGTGATGCGTTGTGAATAAGCTTCAGATGATTCATCTGGTGCTACAATCTCAGGAATATCAATCGATAAGAGTTCAAAGGGTATTTCCATTTGGCGCAGTAATTCTTGACGCCTAGGACTTTTTGAAGCTAAATAAATTTTCATGAGATTGCTGCACTTGGAAACATATGGAATTGCAATTTAATCACAACGATGGTGCTCACGGCTATATTTTAATGATCCAAATGGCCTAAAATCCCTAAAATTCATTCGTGAAAAGTATATATAACCAAATCCTATGATAGCGTATGATAATTATGATTGAATAAGATTAAAAAAGGAGGTGAAAGCCCATGAATATACCTAATCTACAAACCATTTTGTTAGTGATCCAACATAGTATTTCTTTATGTGGTGCTTTGGTTATTTTAGCTGGCGTTATGAGAGCACTAATAAAATATGTCCATTATTCTTTTAAGCATCACAGTACTCAAAAAAATGTTGATATCAACCAAATTCGCTTAAATTTGGGGCTGGTGCTTGCCTTAGGTTTAGAGTTTATTATTGCGGCAGATTTAATAGGCACCACAACCGCACCAGATTATTACTCTGTTGGTATGGTTGCAGCCATTGTGTTCATTCGTACGATATTGAGTTATACCTTAGACCGCGAAATTAACGCGCTTAGAAACATAGAATCATGCAATACAGGAAAGTAAGCCTTCCGCTAAAAACACCTCTATTGCAGGAGTTTCCCATCTAATTTTTCTAACACCACCTGTTTCAGTGATCAAATAACCAGCATAAGACCCTTAATGGCGTCAACAGTTAATCCCTGAAATTATTAAATTGTAAAGGTAACTCAATATCCGATTTTTTTAATAGGGCAATACAATCTTGTAAATCATCGCGATTTTTTCCCGTGACGCGCACCTTATCTCCCTGGATGGACGTTTGTACTTTCACTTTGCTATCTTTGATCTCTTTCAAAATCAATTTGGCATTCGGTTGATCAATACCTTGTTTGAATAACATGGTTAATGTATGTGTTTTGCCACTGTGGACAGGCTTATCTTCCATATCAACCCCTGCAGCATTGACGCCTCTTTTGCTGCAATGGATGCGAAACAATTCCTCTAACTGACGAACTTGAAATTCGGATTCTGATTGCAAAGTAACCGTCAACTCTTTAAATTCAAGTGTTGCCAACACACCACGGAAATCAAAACGCGTACCCAATTCGCGGCTCGAATTATCTACTGCATGGCGTAATTCTACTTCATCGACTTCAGAAACAATATCAAACGAGGGCATATCACTTCTCCTTTACAAATGAAAAGAAGCATATCATAATCCCGCCCAAATGGAATGTTAAGTAAGCAATTTTAGAGTCTGTTAACAAGGATGAACATGACCCTCCAATTATCTACCCAAGCCTTACGCGGTTTACTTCCCTATCGACATAGCCGTTCGCCAGGTTTCTATCAGAATCTGCATAACAGTGGATTTGGTATGCAATTACAGTTGCCCGAACCCACTGCGATACAAACTATCCAAATCATTCTCCAAAACCTCCCTGCTCATTGGGAACTTCAATATTCTCTGCTAATACACCGGCATGACAATCTACCTTGGCAAATCTACCTATTTGCATCGATCACATCTACCACACCTATGTCCAATATCTTACAGAACCGCCAACATCTATCAACTCATTTAACCAAACATCAGATCGGATTCAAAGATTTAAACTCAACAGATTTTTTGATTTTTTTACGCAGCGTAATCTCGCCTAATCGAGATAGTCGCGAAGGCATAGCTCTCATCGATATTCACAATCAATCTTTTCACGAGATTATCCCCAAACCAGGCACTAGGTTTACGCTCTCTCCCCAATATATTGATATCATCTCTGCTAATGCTTTAGGATTGTGCAAAACAACTCGCATCTCGATCAACCACATTATGTTACCAACCGAACATGTCGCGCTTTTGGAGTGCCTACATCCTCTATTACAACGGCAAAACCAAGATTATCTGCTGTCATTCACCTTCACCGAACAGCGCATTTTGGCCAATTTTGTTTTATTCACCTCACCCGAACATGAAACCAAAGAGCGGATGCTCATTCACAAAATGTGTGCAGATCATGGCATCGAACTCCTACGCTCCACAACACCATTACACTCTTTTTTAACCAGTCTACCCTTTGCAAAAACATAGTGACACAAAGTATGTCTTAGTGTGTTTTGAGAAATATCTTGCATTAGTGACATCAATTTAGGCAGTGACAAAAAAATTAGAACATGTAGACTATTGAGTACAGGATGGTACTATTTGACAGGATGTCATTGCACAGGATGCGCAACATACCACCGTGTTTTACGCTGCAGGGATGCAGCGCCTTTTTACTCAAACGAAACAATCGCTTGTACTAGTTTCCCTAACATTGTCTGTTCCGGACGAAAAATCAAACGCTCAAATTTAGGATTATAGGCATACAAAAAATGCTGATCCGTACTGACAATGAATTGTCGAAAAATAGGTTCTGGATATCTCTCATCGTTCACTAACACAAAATCACCATCTTTAGGGATTGCTTGCCTATCAAAGATCAGCATACTCCCTATTGGAAAGCGGGGCGACATAGCTTCTGTGCTCAGAACTATGCCACAAAAATCGCTCATATAAGGTAAAATACACGTCAACGTATGATAGGGGCTTTTTTCAATTTGTAACAAATGGCCTGGCATATACACTGGCACATGCTGCCTAACACCCAGCGCACCATTCTCAACTTCACCACTGTCGTGTTCCGGACTCATAGCCCCCTTTCCGGTACGCAACCAGTTTTCGTTGACTTGCAGCTGCTTCGCCAACATAGGGAATTTCCCGGCAGGTGGAGAACATTGCCCACTGATCCATTTTCCAGCGCCACGGTGCGTCAGGCCAACCATTTCCGCCAACAATTGAATACGACCATAATTCTTTGGTGGGAATCCTAATCTATCTAAGCACAGATTGAGTCGTTCGGAAAATGTCATGGTCTTCTTATTGTCAAGGATCTATAAAACATGTTTAACTTCTATAAGATTCAAAAATTGTAACACAACGGAGAATAATATGAGATGGATAATCCTTGGTCCACTGATCTGCCTGATCACATCTTGTATCTATGCAGAAGGTACCGTCATTGAAGAACCTGAGGACATAGTCGTCAAACCACGAAAGCTTGGTTGCCCTTGCCAATCTATTGAGGTTACTCAACCGAAAAAAATAGAGCGTACTTCTCATGCTGCTATTTCTAAAAGCAGTTAAACATTCAAAGGCCTACATCCTGGGGCTTATCAACTCATTGATGTTCATGATTCCACGTCCTTTCTTGACGGAAACAATATAGATTATGAATCAATCAGTGAGCTACTTCAATAAATCATGTGCCCGCACAAAGGTCACTAGATCTTCGTCGCGACACCTCGCAACGACGGTTTTAAAAATTGTACTGTACAGAGAACATGCTGTTGTAATAATAGGCTAGTGGTTGCTTTATGCAATCTCACAACTCCAATTAAAATATTTTTTAAGCCTCGAGGAGCAGTTTGCTATAATAGGTTTTATACAACTAGAATATAATCGAAGATATTTTTTGATAACAGTTTTTTATGATGGTAAATGCAGTCTATGCAGGAAGGTTGAATTTAAATGACAAAAGAGCACGATTCAAACACCGATTTTTGCAGTCAATGTGGACATCAATCAATCGTTTTTTCAACCCCACACAATGACACAAGGGTTAGAAAAGTTTGTAATTACTGTCACACTGTTCATTACGAAAACCCCAAAATCGTTGTTGGTGCAGTGACAACGTTTGAAGATAAGTTTTTATTATGCAAGCGTGCTATTGAACCGCAGTTGGGTTTATGGACTTATCCTGCTGGCTTTTTAGAAAATGGTGAGTCTTTAGAGGAAGGTGCCCAGCGAGAGGCTTTTGAAGAGGCCTTTGTCGAGATAGATATTTCTCATCTTATTGGAACCTACTCTTTGACAGGCATTAATCAAATTCATATTATTTATGCCGCCACTATGTCAAAGCCAGAGTTTAAAAGTAGTGTTGAGAGTAGTGAGGTACTTTTGTTTAAGAAGAACAAAATACCTTGGGAACAGTTGGCATTCCCAGTCATTAGATGGGCTTTAAACGCTTTTTTAACCAATCAGCCTGGAATAATTGATAGAAAAGCCACCAATAAAACACTTGATGAATCGTGGCATTTGTGACTCTAATGAATGCCGTAACATTTTATTCCTTCTTACCCCATGGTTTTATAAAAATGATCAAAATTTATTTTGAAAAAAATCTCAATTCTCAGAGCCGACAAGATTAACGCTGCATGATCTTAACTTTTTATGCAGGTTTGTTGTAAGATACTAGGGTCTTGTTGACATTTGGTGGCGCGAGTCAAAAATCGAGATAATTTAACACAAATTTTAACTTGAGTGAGGCGAATAGCCAGGCTATTTAAGAGATAAAACACCAATTTTAGCCAATTTATCACTTTTGCAGCCCGGAAATAATTTTAGGGACGTTGCCTACTATTCAGCCATTATTTATTATTGCTTCATGGGGTTAATTAATTGTCAATACTTAGGCTTATTCTTGCCGACCAGCTTAGTGAATCGCTCGCAAGCTTAAAAGGAGCAGATAAACACAGTGATGTTATTTTTTTGTGTGAGGTGATGACAGAGGCCACTTATGTGCCACATCACCC
>CAMCUM010000011.1 GCA_945878975.1 Legionella genomosp. 1 | reverse complement strand
CAATCTCACGTTCTTTATCTGCAGTGAGCGCTTCTCTCAATGCCTCGAGTGCTTTTTCTTTGCCTGTGATTTGTTCACGTAATTGTGTTTGCAAAGCGAGGTCTTTTTCTTGAGTTAATTCTTCTCTTAAAGCGGTGAGGGCGAGTTTAGCTTCTTCAATTTCGCCAACCAAATGATCCATACGAGCAGTAGCATTTTTCAAATCAGTATTAACTCTACTAATTTCTTCTCCCAATGAAAAATTCACAAGCTCTAACTCTACTTGTTCGACCAACTGGCTGCGGCTCTCCCGCAATTCAACCTTTAATTGCTCCAAATCTTTTTCGGTACTTACCTGCAATTCAGAGAGCGCTCTTATACGATCTTCCAACTCTCGAATTTTAAGGTCTTTGTCACTAACTTGACTCTTTAGCGATTCTAATTCTGCATTCAATTCTGCTAATAAGCTTTCATACTCGCTGCTTAATTCATCTCTTTGATGCTCTAACTCTCCGGTCTTTTGTGCATGAGTTTTGTGTAAATTATCTAATCCAGCTCTATAAGTAATTTTTTCTTTTTTAATTTGTTGTTCAAGGTCGTTTATTTTCTGTTGGAGGGCTGATTTCTCATTAGCTGCTGCTGCAACACTTTTTACGGATGATTCTAGCGTAAGCTTACTATCTTCATAACCAGACTTTAATAGTTCGAGTTGTCTTCTTAACTCGGTATTTAATCCCTCCAGCTCTAAAATTTTCGTTTGAGACGCTTCACTCATTTCTTTATAACGTGCACCTGAATTAGCGAGCAACCCCTCGATTAAGGTTCTAAAATCGCCTCTTTGGCTATGAATGTCTGTGGAATCTTGGCGATTGATATCTAGTGCTACTGTTTTTCTAGAGTCTTTGGTTGGTGTGAATGAATTTAGTTTTAGTGAAAAAAAACTATGAGCAACTGTACCTGCTTTCGCGACTTCCAATAATTTGCTGAGTAATGAATTTTTTGCTGCCATCGACCACCATGCTTCTCCTAATAAATCATTCAGGTTTTTTTGGTTCTGAGGGTCATTTGCAGTATTAATCAGCCATTCACGGTTGGCAACTAGGATGTTGCGTACTGGCCTTTGACTGTCCTGATTTTCAGGATTAGGGCCTAAACCGCGCAACAAGGTTATGAGCGTTTGCGTAGCGTAGGTAGGATCTTGCCGCGCTGCATGGGAGCTTAAAAATTGTCTTAATGGGTTGTTGGGATCTGGATTTCTTAAGAGTGTGTTTAAAATAGTTGGATTCATACCTGGATGGCTCAGAAAACTTTCTAGAAGGGTTGGATCGTTCGCTCTGAGAATATGATTTAGAAGATTGGCGCCATTGAGATCGCTTTGTTGTAATAATGCTTGGTTTTCTTCCTCTGTAAGCAAATTAGGAGCCTTAGCCAACGCCAGCAATTTTTTGAGTCCTACGAAATTATAATTTGCAGCTGCGATCACAGAAGGATAGGGATGGTTTTTCAAGAAGCTTTGTATGGCTATTGGGGATCTTGAGTTACTAGCATCATTCACTAGTGCATCCAGTATTTCCATAGAAATACTTTGTTCATGAGTCTCTGATTCGCTTAACAAGAAGTGCAAAGGACAAGATCTTGAAACGTCTTCTGGGTCGTGAATGCCTAAGATATCTTGGTACGTAATCGTATGGTCAGGATATTTCTGGTTGTATGTTGTCAACAACGTTGAAAAAGGTCCCTCGTTTAATAAATCAGCAGAGAAATATAATCCTTGCTCAATGGCGGTACGTACTGTTGGTTGGAATTCCTCGGGCATATAGCTTAAAATGAGCTCTAATTGTTCGCGATTATTATTGCGAATAGCCGTGTGCAACGCATTGGTGTTCCAAGTGATATCAGGGCAAGTTACGTCTGCATCTGGTCCATAAGACTGTAACATGAGCTCAAAAATAGCTTCTTGGGTTAAACCGGGGTGGGTAGGATCGCTATTATCCATTAACGCGTCAATGATCGCTTGCACGCTGTCTGTCATACCCTCTTGTAATGCGTAGTGGAGCAGGCCTTGTTCTTTAATCAAACCATGCAACGCCTGATTGGGTCTTAGTGTTTGAAGCAATGTTTGTAAAATGCCTGGTTGATGATGAGTGATGGCTAATTGTAATAAAGAGCGTACAGGGGCACCTTGACGTAATATGTGATCTTGCAACCATTTGGGGGGTATTTGGTGAAGGAGTTCGACCACCTGCTGAGTAGTTTCTGGTGTAGGGTATGTGCAAAGGATTTCGATATTTTTGGGTGAATGAGGGCTAGACCGATCATAGGGATGGAGCAAGCTTTCAATGCCTGCGGCTGTGGTCGGATTGCATAAGTGTAGCGCCTGTTGTAGGACCGCTTCCTTTTGCTTGGTTTCTTGGTTTGCTTTTGTTTGTTCAATATCCTGTAAACATTGGGTTGCGATCGCGACTTGTTCTTCTAATTTTTCAATGCTGAGTCCTTCGCCTGCGGTAATGCTGTCACGGAATGTTTTTAATACAACTTTGATCCTTCTTCGGATGTCGCTGTCTTGTGTTTGAGAAGACAAGCCTTTTAATAGCCAGTACAAATGCATGGGTTGGCCTTCACGTAGTGTCGAAGGGGTATACATAGCTGCATTGGGATTATCTTGATTACTTAAATCAGCAGCTAATCTATCTGCTTTCTCAGGTGCGAAAAATTCGTTAAACGTCGCAGGATCATCAATAGCAAGCGCTCCATCCTGAGTGATTATCGCATTTGGAACGGTATAATCATTGACAGCTCGACCTCCGGCTAGTTTAAAATAGCCTTGACGGTTGGTCAGACCTGAAGTGAGCACGGTCAAAGCATAATTATCCATTCTTTCTGCTTTGCCTGGACTAAGCTGGGTATCAAGGTCATGTTGGGTTTTAGTTGAGGAGGATGATTCACGCGCAAACCGACCTTCAGCATCTCTTCCTAGTACAACGTTGGGATTAATATAGGGTAAGGTGCAATTGCGTCCTGTGCCGTGTAAAATCTCTAGTTTTGGGTCGATCCCATAGATGGCTTGACCACGTTCTATTCTTAGAAATATCCCTTTGGGGCCTGTCCATAGAGCGGGATCAGCAGTATTTTGTTTGGGTGCCACATCGTGGCCGAATAGTTTTTGAAATAAGGCTACCGGATGAGCTATTTCCTTTGGGGTGGCCGTTTTATAAGGCAAACTGAATCCGCCAGTTGCCCAGTCAATGAACTCCACTGCAAAGCTGCCATTTGCTCTTCGAAAAACCATAATATTCTCTGGTTTGAGATCATTATGAGAAAAGCCTTTAGCACGGTATTCCTTCAATTTTTCCGAGATGGCGGTGGCTTTGGCTAATGCATCTTCTAAGGCTTGGTTGCCTTCACTGACGGGTGGTCTATGGAATGCAATTTCGCCTTTCCCATGGTCATTTAAGTGGGTATTCGTCGCATCTTTGTCAGACATGCCTTTGGCCAGAGACTGCCGCATTTTATAGCGGGTTACGGTGGCGTCTCGGGTATACATTGCCTTGGGTTTACCAGTAAACGTCCAATATTCCGTTTTTGCTGTGACGCTTGGATCAGAGTCCTGATTCGCTATGGCAATTGCTTCTAACACAGTTCGTTCTGTACCAGAATTGGGGTCATCTCGCATAGTCGCATTGCGAGTCAGTGGATCTTGACGTAATTCCACACGGACAGTGGAGGTTTGTCCTGGTATTGCTACCAAGCCTTCTTTTAAAATCGAGCCTTCGCCAGTGGTGAAATTATCTTGGCGTTTCACTGTACCATATTGGCCAACACCATAAATGCGCCACCCAGTGAAATATCTGGTTTTTTGACTGCCAGGTATTTCTGCGACAGTACCTCTGCTCCCGCCGTAGGATAAAAGTAACTCATCACTGTGGGGGGATTTTTCTAAGGAGTAGGGTAGTTTTTTAGCTATGTTAATGAGTATTTGAAATATTTGATTACCATTTTCATCTTTGATCTCAGCAAGCGTATTCTGGCCAGCTGGGATTTTGTGTGAGAGTTTGAATTGGTAACCAGTAAGTTTCCCATACTGTGCTTCGTAATCCGCTATGCCGTTGGCAACTTGGTGTAAGGCGAGTTGATAAATATCTTCCTGGTCTTCAGAAATAGAAAACTTCCCATTTTCTGTTTTTTCGGCAAAATCAACATACTCTACGGCCATGGCTTCGATATCACGGAGTGCAGCTGCTGATTGTTCTCTGCCGAGTGCTCTTTTTGCTATTTGGGATTGTGGACCATATTCAGCTAGAAAGACTTGATGAATAGCGCGCTTTTTATTTTCAGGTTTATCTTGCGCTAATGCCGCATCCAGTGCCTGAGATGTCTTGGTGCGCTCTTCTGCGGAATCGGCAACTCCGCTTGATTTGTCGCGAGTCGCATGACAAGATTCAGGTAGTTGTGTATTTGTTAAAGTAGAAATCCAAGCATAAGTGTGATTGATGAGGAGATCCAGCGCTTTGTTTTGGCTGACTCTTTTGTATTCGCCACTATCTATTAGTTTAAATGTATCTTCAAAATGCGCTACGTGCCGACGTAATTCAGAAGTATCACCTTCATGGGTAGTTAGGTATTCCCTGTAATGTTCAAAAAAACTCTTTAATTCTAGTAGTTTTCTTAAGCGTATTTCAACAGCATTATCATCAATGGAGAGCTCCGCCATACTTTCGTAAGGCGGACGGACAGGGAGGCTTTGTCTGATTTTGTGGGAAAATGCGTTGCGTTGTTCTTGCGTTAAGGATGAGTCGTATTCTATTTCTACCAAAATTGCATCAATATCACTTAGCTCGATACGAGTGAGTAATTGTTCGCGCGCCCTTGCATCGTGGTGCGAACGATCGTGTTGTATTTTCTGTCTGAGCATGTGTAAATGATGTTCTTTCATTGCTAATTGGGTTTGTTTGATTTCGTTGAGCAAACGATTACTTGGCGCAGAATTCTGAAGCGTACGATCTATGTATGCTCTAAGTCCACTGCTGCCATGAGTAGTAAGCGCATCGATCATTTGGCTACGCCTGCTTTTTGGGATAGTTGTAGCCGTATTGATAGCGGTTTGGATTGTTTGTATTATTGCAGTATGCTTTGAGCAAATTTCTAGCAATTGTTTCCGTGTTTCTGTGTTTTTGATAGTAGAGCTATTTATGTACGCTTCAAGCGTATTGGCACCATCCTGCTCCCTTAGTTTTTGCGTGATTTTTGATCGCTCTGAGTCTGGGAGGGCTTTCTTGGGCAGGTCCTGGATATAGTTATTAATTGTTTCTGCTAAATCTAAATCCAACTCAGGTTTGGAACTAATTTCTCGCATTTTTGCACATGCTTTGTCACTAAGAGCAGTATTTTTTAGGTGACCTTTAACGGCATTGATTCCATTGTTAGCAAGCTCTTTAAGCAGGTGGGTACGTGTCTGTTCTGTGATATTTTCGTCATCTTCAATAAGTTTTTTGATTGATCTTAAATCATATTGTGGATAGACTTTTTTAAGAACCTCTTTTGGCGCTTTATGAGAGATATATTCTAGTACTCTTGTTGCGATACCCGAACCTGTAATAGCGGGGTTTTTTTTGAGTGTTGTTTGGTCTTCTATATCGAAAGTAAAATAATTTAGCTCTAGGGTGATATCACCATTTGCATCGCAAGAAAATAATGGTTCTGGGCAGGGGATGTTCTCTAACGCTTTTACCCCGCCGGAAAATATTTTTTCTAAATTCTCTAATGTATACTCAGATGAGAAAACAATGTATTTGTCAGCACTTGTTTGTACTGATGGAGGAACTTCTTTTCTTTGCTTTTTTAATGCTACTGATTCATCATACTTGTCTCTTAGTCCTTTTACAAAGCTCGCGTATATGGTGCTAGGTGCAGGATGCCTCGCTTTTTTCTTTACGGTAGATTTGATTGTTTTTGAATAAAGTTTTCTTTCATTTTCTATCAACGCAGTGTCAGAAACACCATCTTTAAATTGGTTAATATCATAGATATTTCTAGCTGTGAGTAAATCGCTTTTTAGGTTGGTTTTCCGTATGTCTGCATAAATGCGTCGACCTTCCTGGCCAAAACGGAGTCTTTGGGACAGGTGACGGCTTGGTAACCTAAGCGCCATTTGACGAGGGTCATTCCAGGCTAAATTGTTTAATCCCAAGGCTTGCCTGGTATCATAGAGCATTCTGTTGATGGTGATGCTTTCAGCGCTCTGCGCATTAGGGTTTATCAGGATTCGGCTATCACTGACATTATCGATAACAGTTGATGCACCAACATCTGGTATCAATGCAGTGATATTCTGCATAAGCCGTTGATACATTTCAGTAGGACTTATGCTTTTATTTGGGCGAGCTTGGCAGGTTGCGCATTGACGTTTTACAATGATCATCGTAGCCAGATGCGTCAAGTTTTGGATTTGACTGAGGAGTTCGTGATCAGCATCAGCTAATTTGTTTTGTTCCTTTGTGTAATCATGTGCGTAGCTTTCAATCAACACTCCTAAGTCGTCATCTGATAATGACTCTAGCTCGATTTGGAGGGCTCGTTCTTCTTTGATATGTTTTAATAATTCTCGAGTAATGCGTCCTTTATTTTCTTGCAGGATAGGTGGTGCATCCGATAAGGTTTTTTGTAAATGTCGGATGCTGCGAAATGGCTTGGCAAAGTCGGCGATGAATGCTTCAGAGAGTTCTGGTGTAGTTTGAGGAGTGGATCTCAGTTCGGATAGCAATTGATTCTGTGCTGCTATCAGTTTGCTTCCAAGTTCTTTAATGTTGGTGGCGGGAGGGCGGGCCCCAG
This sequence comes from Legionella genomosp. 1, assembly GCA_945878975.1. GTDB lineage: Bacteria > Pseudomonadota > Gammaproteobacteria > Legionellales > Legionellaceae. The sequence goes on along the minus strand of CAMCUM010000011.1, from coordinate 51,984 downwards.
AACTAGACTGGACGGCCTCAATTTGTCGTCTTAATTTGAGAAGTGTTTCACGTGTTACCGAATGTGTGCCACGTGATTTTTCATCAATCTCTGCAAACCTGTCGATCAAAGCTCTTTGTTTTCCAACAAGTTGCTCCATTTGAGCTTGAATGAGTGTGGTATTCGCTGGATCGCTTGTTCCCGGAAGGATAACGATTTGTTTCTCTATTCTTCTGAGTTCGTTGAGTATTTCTGCTTTGTCAGCGGTATAAAGGATATCTTGAATTTCCCTTGTGGTTTCAGCTTTTGCATAATTTATTTTCTTAATAATACGCAGAAATTTACTGTAATCCATATAGTACCCCAACGTACTCTTTAAACAGATAGATACAGGTAAGTATAGACAATGTTTGCAATTTTGGTGGGATTTGTTTTAAAAGAGGGCATTTTGTTGGTTGGGATGGGGAAATTTTAAGAGTCAATGGAAGTCACCATCGCATGAGCAAAGGAAATTTAAGAACTACTGTACCAATCCATGGGAATCGTGATATTGGTGAAGAAGGAATAGAAGTACCGCAACCCTCTCAGGTATAAAGCACCAAAAACTCATTTCGCCTTCTGTAAGAGCTTAAGTATCTTTATTAATAAGGTGGGCAAAACTATTAGGAGATCATACAGTTATCGGTGATAGCGCGTGGTTTAAATACATCATGGCCAGTCGAAGATCCTAAGCACTGGCCTAGTCTTTGACAATTAGAAAAATTAGCGAATGTTTTAGGGCAACAATTAATTATATCAATGGAACCATTGTTTAAAGGAGATCGCTAAGTGGTCTTTTTAATGCGAGCCCGAATTGCAACTTAGGGCCTGTACTTCGTTGGTGGACACGTCGCTTTGCTCCTTTGTCCACCCTACGCTAAGGGTTGAGTCATGGGGTTGAGATAGGTTGGTGGTGGACACGTCGCTTTGCTCCTTTGTCCACCCTACGCTATGGGGTTGAAATAGGTTGTGTACTGGGTTATTGTTTCTGTGGCCGCATTCAATGTATGGAAATTAGTGTGTGGCTGGTGGTGGACACGTCGCTCACCCTACGCTGAGGTTCAAGTCACGAGCGTGTAGGGTGGACAAAGGAGCGATAGCGACGTGTCCACCAGAAAATCCAACCAACATGGAATATATTGTCATCATGAGCGAATACCGACGTGCGCGTGTCAAAGGTGGTCTGTATTGTTTTACTGTAGTGACATATCATCGAAAAAATATTTTATGTACAGAGACAGCATTCGCTCGCTTACGGCATGCTTTTGCTTATGTTAAAACCCAGTACCCATTTCAATTGAAAGCTTGGGTTATTTTACCAGATCACTTACATTGTATTTGGCAACTTCCTGAAAACGATGCTGATTTCTCAGTTCGATGGCGTATGCTAAAACGCTATTTTTCAATAGGTTTCAATCATAGTTCGAACCATCGTCGTGAAAAACTGATTTGGCAAAGGCGCTTTTGGGAGCACGTCATTCGCGACCAAGCGGATTACATGCGTTGTTTAAACTATATACATTATAATCCAGTGAAACATGGGTATGTCACAAGAGCTAGGGATTGGCACTATAGTTCATTTTTACATTATGTGAGTAAGGGTTACTATGATCTTGCATGGGGATCCTGTGATCAGGATGAGCCTAGAGCTATGCAGGATGTCATTCGTGAGTAGTTTGGGGGATTGGTGGACACGTCGCTATGCTCCTTTGTCCACCCTACAATATATACCTTTCACGAATGAATTTTAGGTTTTTATGCTATCGCTTTTTAGGGCTAAGCTACGATTAAAAATTTGCAATAGAACTGGCTATTACTCTTTTTTAATCGTAACTTAGCCCTAAAATTCATCCGTAAAAGGTATATTGTAATTCTTTAGAAAATCTAAGCCATTGATGAATGGCATGCTATTTTACGGTACAATGATTTTATTTTTTTCAAAGGAGTTCAAGCATGAGTGCATTGCCTACATGTCCAAAATGTCATTCGGAATACACTTATGAAGATGGCCTGTATTTTATCTGTCCTGAATGTGCACATGAATGGACGCAAGAGGACGCAACGGAATCTTCTGATAATCATGTGATCAAAGATGCGCATGGTACTGTGTTACAGGACGGCGATACCGTTACTGTCATAAAAGATTTGAACGTAAAAGGCTCTTCTCTGGTGGTGAAGGTGGGCACCAAAGTCAAAAATATTCGGTTGGTAGCCGGTGATCATGATATTGATTGCAAAATTGATGGTATCGGGGCTATGAAATTAAAATCTCAGTTTGTGAAAAAGGTGTAGTGTTCAATAAACTGTGTCATCCCAGCGTAGGCTGGGGTCCATACCCAATTTAGTACGGTACCAACATGAGAATGGATTCCCGCCTACGCGGGAATGACATAGTTCTTTGAAGACTCTCTGTATCTCCCCAGCACGTCATCCTTCAAGCGGCGTAGCCGCTTGAAGGATCTCCTGAATGTGGCACAATCTTTTTATTACTCAGCATAAGGATTGATACAGATCATTCCATTGAGGATTTAAAGTATTAATCAAAGCATCCTTTTTTTTCGAGTCCATCCTTTGAGTTGTTTCTCGCGTCGAATCGCATCAACGATATTTGTACACGCTTCATAATAAACCAAGCGGTCAACATTATATACCCTTCACGAATGAGTTTTAGGTTTTTATGCTATCGCTTTTTGCTTGTGCGTTTTGATTAAAAACTCGCAATAGAGCTTGCTATTACTCGCTTTTAATCAAAACGCACAAGCAAAAATCAAGTCGCCTAAAACACCTAAAACTCATCCGTAAAGGGTATATTTCTGGGTAAAGCCCTTAGCCAGCTTGGCTTTATGCTGGTAGATTCGGCGTATCAAATCAATAAAGTGTTGGTATTGATAATACACGCACCAACTACGAATTATCTCGCCATATTGGACCTGTGCTGTGATTTTATCAGGGAATAAAGCAGTGACCATTTTATTGCAGCAGTCGCAATATTTTACTCAAGCGTCTTTCTAATTCCACAATCCTTGTGGCTTGTTGTTTGACGATTTCTTCTAATTCAGCAATTTTGGCTAAAAGCGTTGATATGATTTCTTCGTAATCTCGCATGCGTGTATTTGATCATAACCAAATAATTTTGCAAGACTTTTTAAAAAATTGAATGAGGTGCCACATTCAGGAGATCCTTCAAGCGGCTACGCCGCTTTCAGGATGACGTGCTGGGGAGATACTATATTTCTTACTATTGTGTCGTATCTTTGTAAATTGTCAGTCAGATTTACAATTTACAAAATAAGTTGTTGCGGTTGGTTGATACTCCCGGGGTACACTGCGTTTCACCTGGGCTACAGAAGTTTAAACGTAGGCTGAGCCAATCTCAACCTACGTTTGATGCAGCAATTTAGATTATCAAAATATACAAAGCACCTGATCCGCGTAAAATCTGTACCAACAATTGTTGTTGTTTTTGCTTGGCGATGTCCTGGAGTGCCTTAGTGTTGGTGATGGGGGTTTTGTTGGCAGAGATGATCACATCGCCAGGGCGTAATCCTGCGCGCCAGCCGGCAGAGTTTTCTGATGCACCCACAATTTGTACGCCGGCAATATGACCGTGTGGTGGGGAATCTTGCTCGAAATCACGTAACGCTAAGCCATATAGAAATGGATTGCTCGCTTGTAATTGTTGCTCGTTCTGCTTGATATCTGTCACCATCGCATGCAATTTGAGTTCTTGCTTATTGCGCTTGACCATCAGCGTTGCTTCAGAGCCAACTCGTAACAAACTGATCACTGTTTTGACTTGAGACGCTTGCGCGATTTTGGTGTCATTGATTGCAGTAATAATATCCCCCGATTTGATCCCGGCAGCTGCGGCAGGAGAGCCTTCATTGACTTGGGCGACCAAGGCACCAGTGGTTTGTTCATCATATCCCATTGCTTGCGCTAATTCTGGGGTCAAAGCTTGTACAAAAATGCCCATCAAACCGCGATGCACAGATCCATATTTGATGATTTGTTGTGCCACATCCTTGGCCATGTTGATGGGGATGGCAAACCCAATTCCTACGTTACCACCGTACATGGAAATGATAGCCGTGTTGATACCGATCAACTCTCCTTTGGTGTTGACCAAGGCGCCTCCAGAATTACCTGGGTTGATGGCAGCATCGGTTTGAATGAAGTTTTCTACGCCTTCAATATTAAGATCCGCACGCTTCGTAGCAGAAACAATCCCAAATGTCGCTGATTGGCTATTGCCAAAGCTGTTTAAACCAAAGGGATTACCAATCGCCACCACAAAATCACCGACCTCAAGTGCGTCAGAATCACCTATGGCTAAGGATTTTAAGTTTTTAGCTTCAATTTTTAATACCGCGACATCCGTTTCACTATCGCTGCCGATCAATTTCGCTTTCAAACGTCGCCCATCATTGAGCGTGACGGTAATAATTTGTGCATTACGAATCACATGGTCATTTGTAACAACGATCCCATTACGAGGATCTATGACCACACCTGAGCCAATGCTTTGAAACTTACGTGGCTTGTCTGGAGCCAGGCCGGGTGCGCTCGGTTTTTCTGGATTGTCTTCCTCTACGATAGGTGGCATACCGGGTGCGGGTTGTGTGGTATAACCTTGGACCGCGATATTCACAATAGCCGGCATGATTTTTTTTAAAGTAGGTGCTAAGGTTGGGAGCAGGGGCGCTTCACTCGCTTGCACAACTTGAGAACTGACCGCAAGAACGAGCGATCCTAGTAGGTGAGACAATTTTTTCATCATGATCCTTATTCTTGAAACCAGATTAATGTGGCTATTCTACCGGTTTGTGCTGAACGCCGATAGGAGTAAAATTCAGAATTTCTTTCAAAGGTACAAACCTGCGAAGGATAGACTGCGCCAATGCCCTGCGCTTCTAAGATCAGCGTCGCTAGTTTGGATAGATCCGCGTACCATTGTTGCTCAATTTTCGTAAAAGCTTGTGCAGCAAACGCATAGCGCCCGACAAATTGCTCTAAGACTTCGGCACCCGTAGCGTAACAGCCTCCGCAAATAGCGGGTCCAATCCAGGCCAGACACTGATCGGGTTTCGCGTGCAATTTGGCAATCGTGTTGTCGACAATCCCATTTGCCAAACCGCGCCACCCCGCATGGATGGCCGCAATTTCAGTCCCTTGTTGATCACAGAGCACGATAGGTAGGCAATCCCCGGTCAAAATGGCTAAGACTTGTTGTTTTTGCCGAGTAATAGCAGCATCTACATCCCGGTTGCAATCCGCTGATGTTACTTCTACACAACGGGTACTATGGGTTTGCTCTAACCAAATGGGTTCATTAGGTAAGTGGAGTGACTCTCGCAAAATTTGTCGATTTTTGGCGACATCTTGTGCATCGTCGCCGACATGCGCTGCCAAATTCATAGCTGCATAATCCGCTTGACTCACACCGTCCATACGAGTGGTCGTTACGGCACGAATAGAGGGCGGGGCGGGCCAATGTGCTTCTAATATTTTCATGGATTGGTATCTAGAAAGTCTAAAAGAGTCTCTAAATCATAGGGGATAGGGGCTGTGAAGGTCAATGCATCTTGTAAAATAGGATGATGAAATCGCAATGTTTGGGCGTGTAAGGCTTGGCGCGGAAATGCGGCTAATGCTTGGCGTAAATCAGTACTCATGCCAGCTTTGAGATAATTACGTGTGCGGTAAAGCGGGTCTCCAACAATAGGATGATTGATATGCGTCATATGCACACGGATCTGGTGTGTCCTTCCTGTATGCAGCTGAACTTGTAATAAGCTCACATAATGATAGCGTTTTTGGACGGTAAAAGAGGTGATGGCAGGTTTGCCAAAGGGTAAGACGGCCATTTTTAAGCGATTATGCGGGTCGCGTCCAAATCCCGTTTCGATGGTTTTGCCTGAGACGAGATGACCATATACTAATGCCAAATACTGGCGATGAATATCGCGCTCTTGGATTTGACGAATCAAATGCGTGTGCGCAGCTAAGGTTTTGGCAACCACCATGATCCCAGACGTATCTTTGTCTAAACGATGCACAATGCCAGCGCGCGGCAGCTCTTGTAAGGCTGAATGATGATGGAGCAACGCATTCAATAAAGTCCCAGTGCGATTCCCAGCGCCAGGATGGACAATCAAACCGGGTGGTTTGTTGATGACCAAAATATGCTCATCTTCGAATATTATATCCAAGGGGATCGCTTCAGCTGCGTCGGGTAGGGTAGAGGGATCTGTTGGCACATTGAAAAGGACCGTTTCCCTGCCGAGTACTTTGGTATTCGGCTTATAGCGCTGTTGATCGATTGTAATATAGCCAGCTTTGAGCCAAGCACCTAATTTTGAACGGGAGTAATCGGGGTATAATTGTGCTAAGACGATGTCAACCCTTTGTCCTGCGAATTCAATTGGAATGGAGCGAGACATGTCTACGTCCTGCTCCCACGATTTCTTCGCGTGGTTGTCCGTGGGATCCATGCTTTTGTCAGCATCCCTGGATCCCGCGGACAAGCCGCGGGACGTAGGCGTCGAGGCTGACGTAGATGTAGGTGTTGAGGCTGATGCGGGCGTTGAGGAGGAAGGTAAGTCCTGATGGTTCGTCATGTCAAATTTCAACCTCGGTCACGCGACCACGTAAGGAATTGGGTTGTGCGTCGGTGATGTGCACATTGATAAATTGGCCAATCAAATTTTGTGGTCCGGAGAAATTGATGACACGATTGCATTCGGTCCGGCCGGCAAGTTGCGTGGCGGATTTTTTAGAGACGCCCGTCACCAAAATGCGTTGCGTGGAGCCGATCAATGCTTGGCTATAACGCATGGCATTGAGATTCAAGCGTTCTTGTAAAATGCTCAATCGTTGTTTTTTAACCGCCATGGGCGTTGGGTCGGGCAAATTGGCAGCAGGGGTGCCTGGTCTTGGGCTATAAATAAAACTAAACGACGTGTCAAATCCTATCTCATGGACCAAGTCCATCGTATCTTGAAAGTCTTGATCTGTCTCACCAGGAAAACCCACGATGATGTCTGTAGACAACCGAATGTCAGGACGGACTTTGAGTAATTTGCGAATTTTAGATTTGAATTCTAAAGCAGTATAACCGCGTTTCATCATGGCTAGGATACGATCCGAGCCAGATTGCACGGGCAAATGTAAATGGTTGGCCAAAACGGGCACTTCTGCAAAAGCTGAAATCAAATTATCTGAAAATGCCAAAGGATGAGAGGTGGTGAAACGAATGCGTCCCAAACCATCCATAGCAGCCAAGTATTGGATCAACAATGCTAAATCGGCTGTCTCGCCAGACGCCATGGTCCCACGATAATCATTGACATTTTGACCCAACAAATTGATTTCTCTGACGCCTTGATTGGCCAAAAGATAGCATTCTGCTAAAACATCATCAAAGGGGCGGGAGATTTCTTCACCCCGTGTATAAGGGACGACGCAAAAAGAGCAGTATTTGCTGCAGCCTTCCATAATGGATACAAATGCGATGGGACCTTCAGCGCGCGGGGCAGGGAGGTGATCAAATTTTTCGATTTCAGGAAAGCTAATGTCTACGACGGGTTTCTTTTTAGCCAACCGTTCACTCAACAGCGCAGGTAAGCGGTGCAATGTTTGTGGACCAAATACGATGTCGACATACGGTGCACGCTTTAGAATATCGGCACCCTCTTGACTGGCGACACATCCTCCTACGCCGATAATGACATGCGGATTGGCCTTTTTATAGTCGCGCCATTGCCCAAGTTGGGAAAACACTTTTTCTTGGGCTTTATCGCGGATAGAACAGGTATTTAATAAAATCACATCGGCCTCGGAGACAGCCTCGGTGGTTTCTAAGCCATGTGACTTGGCCAAGACGTCGGCCATTTTGGAGGAGTCATACACATTCATCTGACAACCATTGGTTTTGATGTAGAGCTTTTTCATAATGGGGTACTCATTTTACAACTACTTTACAATGAGTTTCACGAATCAAGGGAAGCAGAAGTACCGCCACCAACATACCGATTGGTAAAACCGCCAAAGCCATTTGGTAATTAGATACCGTGTAAACTCTCACTTGATCGGTCATTTCTCCAGACCATAAACCATCCAAAATAAAGCCCACAGCGGGTTGCACGAGGGCAATGCCGACCATGTTCATCATATTCATAAAGCTTAATGCAGTGGCCACGTATTTTTGATTACACAATTCTCTGACCAGTGCAAAAGCGGGTAAAAAGCCAGAAGAGAAGATGCCAAAGGTGAATAATAAGACTTGCATCAGGAGTTTATTTTGTAAAGAACCAAAAATAATCAAGGAACTAGTGATCAATGCCCCTAGGCCTCCCATATATAAAGGAGGTTTGCGTAATCCAATCCGATTGGAATAGATGCCCCAGAGTGGTCCACCTAAGGCCCAGCCAAACAGCACCAATGAAATGTAGTTTGCAGCAACCGCTTTGGATAAATGCATACTCAACATCAAAAATGGTACGCCCCATAAACCACAGATAACGGGTGTGGCGGTGTAGATGAGACCACCGTATAGTGCCACTAACCATAATTGGCGATTGCGGAGCAGAATCAAAAGACGCTGAGCCAGAGAGCCTTCTTCTTTTGTTTCTTCTGATGTAATTGGGTAGGTATGAGAACCGTGATCTTTGGTGAAGATGAATATCAAAAAGGCGACGAGTAGACCAATGACACCCATGATGATCATACTATGGCGCCATCCATAGTGGTCGACCAGCAAAGCCAAAGGTGCTTCGCCAAAAATAGCCCCCAGCATCCCTAGCGTCACCATCATGCCCGTCAAAAATGCAAAGCGATTCGCAGGAAACCAATTTGAGGCTAATTTCAAAGTGCCTACTACGGCAAAGGACGACCCAAATCCAATCATGAGCCGCGCGACGCAAGCCATAAAGAAGTTTTCAGTCAAACCAAAGAAAATAGTACTGATGGCACAAATAGTGGTGGCAATGGTCAACAAACGGCGCGGACCGAAATAATCAGTCATCACGCCACAAGGCAATTGCATGGCGGCATAAGAGTAGAAATAAATACCCGATAAAATGCCCAACGTGTGGCTTGTGACCGCAAAGTCGCGCATCAATTCAGCACTCATCACGCTTGGTGAGACTTGTAGCAAGCATTCATAAAAATAAAAAAGACAACCAAGCCCCCAAATAAGCCAGGGTTTGAAGCCAGCGTGCGCTGTGTCGGAGCGACGAGATTTTGCCATATTGTATGACTCCTAGGCATGATTTCAAAAAAAGTAAAATACTATCAGGTTGACTAGTAATTGTCTAGGTTTTTGCATGGGTTGAACAGGACGAGTGCATTAAAATGCGCAATATATGCGCAGAAAATTCAAGCCGTGACCGTTAGGGAGCGGAAAAGTTAAATAGTTATGTTGAGTGTTCGATTTTTGTTTTCAAATTTATGTTTAAAATGGTGATGAATATGAGTCTCCGTCATTATTACTTCCCCCCAAAAGTAGCAATAGATTAGGACTTGTTGACCATTCAAAACCCTACGTCCCGCGGCTTGTCCGCGGGATCCAGTTAGATTTTTATCAGTGCAATCAGTTGTTGTATGGTTCAGGATTTCTGGATCCCTCGGACAAGTCGTGGGACGTAGGGCTTCGTGAGATGAATTGTCAACAGACGCTAGTCGTGCGCATGTCAAGTGCCCTACGAAAATTTCTGCTCCCTGACGGCCACGGCTCGGATTTTCTGGGCATGTATTGAGCTTTTTAATGTAATTGCCTGATGGGTTGCAGAAATTGCTGGTTACCTACTGGTCTTGAGCAGCACGTACACCGCACCTGCGCCGCCGTGTTTGGGTTGTGCGCTGTGGAATGCTAGGACGGTTGGGATTTGTTGGAGCCAATGATTGACGAGGTTCTTTAAAACCGGAGCTTCTCCAAAGCGTCCGCCTTTTCCGTGAATGATTAAAACCCAGCGATGCTGAGCTTGGAGTTGTTTACTTAGGAATTGCGTTAAGTATAGTTTGGCATCGTCTGCTTTCAAACCATGTAAATCTAGTTTGGCTTGATAAGTGATTTGCCCGGTTCTTAGTGCTTGAATTTGCATTCTGCCAATACCGGTTTGGTGATAAGTGAGGTGGCTTTCGGATTGCACAGCTGTGGCGTAATAATCGGATAAATCTTGTAAAATGAGGATGTCTGCTTGAGATCTAGCGCGGTTTTCCAAGCTTTGAGATACTGCTTCTCGGCGCCTCAGTTTGAACGGTTCTCGAACACTATCCGTTCTCTCTTTTGGTTTTTGTTTTTTAAGTGGCGTAACATCACGCATTTCATGGTTGAAAAGGGTTTGGTCTTCTGCAGAAATATGATTTTTTTTGCTCATAATGGTGATTTAAATTATGATTAGCAACGAGTATAGCATATAATGATGCCACAAGAATTTTATGTGGCTTGCTTGATTTGTAATATGAGATATTACTGCTCAATTCATCCGTCATTGCGAGCGTAGCGAAGCAATCTAGTGGCCTGATGCGATGCCCCCAAGGCCACTGGGTTGCTTCGCCTTTGGCTCGCAAAGACGGATGAGATGAGCTTTACCTCGGGATTGGAATGATTTTACATTTGACGCTGCTAAAACTGGAAATATAAGCATGACCTTTTCTTCAGAGACACAAGACTTTACTCAAATTTTAGATTTTATTCGCTTTGGGATCAGTCAGGCCCAAGCTGCTAATTTGCATTACGGTCATGGGACAGATAACGCAGTGGATGATATGTATGCGTTGGTGTTCGATTCATTGCATTTGCCATGGGATGTTGCGCAACGCTTTTTACAAGCGCAGTTGACGCCTGGAGAAAAAAAATTATTGGCTGAGCGCTTGGCGCAACGAATTATTCAGCGAGTGCCGGTTCCTTATATCACAGGGATTGCGCATTTTTGTGAGATGAGTTTTTATGTGGATGAGCGTGTGCTCATTCCTCGTTCCCCGTTAGCGGAGCTGATACGTCAGCAATTTGAACCTTGGATTGCTGCGGATCAGGTCACGCGCATTTTAGATTTGTGTACGGGCAGTGGCTGTCTTGCGATGGCTTGTTGTGAATGGTTCCCGCATGCACAGGTAGATGGCGCTGATATTTCTGAGCAGGCTTTGGCGGTTGCTGAGATAAATCGCGAGCGCCACCAGCTTCAAGATCAACTGACTTTATTAGAGTCAGATTGCTTTGATCAAATACCCAGTGCTTCTTATGATGTGATCATCAGCAATCCGCCTTACGTGGCAGAAGCTGTGATGCAGACGTTGCCTGCGGAATATTTACATGAGCCTAAATTAGCGCTGTTTGCGGAACAATCAGGTCTGGCGATAGTCCAACGTATTTTACAACAAGCAGGTCAGTATTTGAGTGACCATGGTATTTTGATCGTGGAAGTGGGGGAAAGTGCTGAGGATTTGATTAACCTGTATCCCGATGTGCCGTTTGTTTGGCTTGAGTTTGAACAAGGCGGTGATGGGGTGTTTTTATTGACCGCGCGGAATGTGCGTAACCATTTTTAGAGAACATAAGAGAATATCAATGAGAAAATTTCATGTAGCGGTAGTAGGTGCTACCGGTGTGGTAGGGGAAGCTATGCTCGCAGGTTTGGCGGAGCGTAAATTCCCAGTTGCAGACGTGTATGCTTTGGCATCTGAGCGTTCAGTGGGTAAAACAGTGGCATTTGGTAATCAGACGTTAGATGTTTTAGATTTGGCGACGTTTGATTTTACCGATGTGGATGTGGCTTTGTTTTCTGCAGGTAATGCGGTGGCCAAATTGTATGCGCCTATTGCAGCAGCGCATAATTGTGTGGTGATCGATAATAGCTCCTGCTTTCGCTATGATGCAGATATCCCCTTAGTGATTCCTGAAGTGAATCCGCAGCGGATTGCGGATTACACTAAGCAAGGGATCATTGCTAATCCGAATTGCTCGACTATTCAAATGTTGGTGGCGCTGAAGCCATTGCATGATGCCGTTGGGATTTCACGGATCAATGTTGCGACATATCAATCTGTTTCTGGCACAGGGAAAGAAGCGATTACAGAATTGGTGACGCAATTAGGGGAATTGTTAAATGGTCGCCCAGTGAAGCCTAGTGTTTATCCACAACAAATTGCATTTAACGCCTTGCCGCATATCGATGAGTTTCAAGAGAATGGTTACACGCGCGAAGAAATGAAAATGGTTTGGGAAACGCAGAAAATTTTAGAAGATGATACGATTTTAGTGAATCCAACAGCTGTGCGTATACCAGTGCTCTATGGGCATTCAGAAGCCATTCATGTTGAACTCAAATCGCCGTTGACCGTTGCTCAGGCCAAACGTTTGTTGAAAGCGGCGCCTGGTGTGGTGGTAGTGGATGATCCGAAAAAATCCAAATATCCGACGGTCATTTCGCATGCGTTTGGGTCAGATGAGGTCTATGTGGGACGTTTGCGTCAGGATATTTCCCATCCAAACGGGTTAGATCTGTGGGTGGTAGCGGATAATATTCGCAAAGGCGCCGCAACCAACGCAATCCAAATCGCCGAATTGCTGTGTGCCGAGTATTTATAGTCCAGCGACATCTGGACCTTTTTCGTCATCCTGAACCCGGGAGCTCCCTCACTGTGTTCGGGATGATGGAGGAGGGGTGACGATTGCAAACTTACGTTATATACTTAATAGATGAATACAAATCAATTAATCACTATCACCGATATGAGTCCTTTGGCTTGGGTTGTGCCTTTGCCAACTTGGCCATCACTGAAATTAGGCGGTCAGCCTTTACGTAAAGCCTATACCTTCACCAATCACAGTTCAGAAGATATTCGGATCACAGGGATTGGTTTAGATTCTCATGAGGATGATCGTATTGGTTTAGCGGGTGGCTCGGCATATGTTGGTTTGGTGATACGTCCGCAAGAATTACACACTATTTCCGTTCAAATCACGCCAAGAAGATTGGGCAATGGAAAGCATACTCTCATTATTGAACATACTGGTCATGCTTCCCCTTTATGGACGGAAATATACTTTTCAGTGTCGGAGACAGGCGATGCTCGTCGGCGCAGCAGTTATTTGGCAGATGATACGACCACATTAGATCGCCAACGCCGGTTGATAGAACAAGAGGGACATCGTCATTATGCGCGCGTGAATGCGCGCGAACATGCTGAGCAATCGACTCAGCAGAATTTAGCGTTGGGAGAGGAAGGGGTGCAAAATAATATTTTGCAAAACCCTTGGTTGAATAGTCAAAGATTTGATGGCGTTGACCCGAATTTAAATCCAGAACCACCTTTGAATACAGAGGCACGCCGAGAGTTTGACAACGAACGCCGCGACCAAGAAATGGAAAAACAATTGCGGTTGGGGAATATGCCGAGAGTATCAGCTGCCCCCAAACCACAAGGCTTCTAGTATAGATCGGTGCACTGTTCGAGGAAACGCCATATTTGGCGCATCTTGAACGAAAGTGCTGTTGAAAAATGCTCACATACTGACGTGTATGCTGTGCGTAGCACCACAATGTTTTGATGATGTGGCGCTACGCGCAATGGTTGGGCCAAGGGCCCAACCTACTTTAGATAGTGACCGTAGCCTGGATGCAGCGCAGCGTAATCCGGGGTCAGTGCCACCGACTTCCCGGATTACGCTGCGCTGCATCCAGGCTACCATCCTTAGGCGCGATGGGTTGTTCAGTGTCTTGAAAACATGTGAGGAACGCTGCAATCTCTGCGTAATATTAAAGGGTATAAAAGGAACTTTATGACCATTGCAAATGACATCATCTCTTGTCGTGTGCCCGACTTGGATTTTTATCTGCGGGAAGGGGAGTCGTTGGATGATATTGATGAGTATGGTTTTACCCCATTAATCGAATCTATTATCACACGTCAAATGCATATTACGAAACTTTTGCTAGACAGCGGCGTTGATATCAATAAACCAGATGTTACCGGTCGCACCGCTTTGCATTGGGCGGTAGATAATGCCGATATTGAAACCCTGCGTTTGTTATTGACAAAAGGCGCTAACCCCAATGCCTATACGCGCTCAGGATTATGTGTGCTGGTTTATCCCATTTTGCGCGCACAAGCGGATGTCAAACATTTGTTGTATCAATATCATGCAAAATTAGATTTTGCTTTGGATTTTATTTATGCCAAATTATTGGGCCATCGCTTTGAACTGAGTGGTGATGTTGATATTGTGAATGCCGAAGGGGAGTTCATTGAGCTGGATTATGAAGGCTTTATTTTAGAGTTTACGATTGCGGTTGTGAAAGATTCTTTACGACGCTTTACCAGTAGTTATTCTACGCGCCATTTACGGCATGTGTTTCCTGCCATTTATGCGACGATGGATGGCTTTGCAGTTGCGGATGAATTATTGCAATTGCAACATCATGTGGCGCTTACTAACCAACATCATCAGCGCATCCAGCAATTATTACAAGCCCCTTTATTAGTCTTACCAGCTGCCAGTCAAGGGCATGCTATGTGTTTTGTACGCTATCAAGGTTGGTGGGCTAAAATTGACCGTGGGGAAAATAGTCTTCACGAAGGATCGGTGAATATTTATCGTATCACTAAGCCGCAAGCCCTGACTTTGAATTTTATTTTAGATTTCTTGTACAAAAAACAAAGTCGGCGTTATTTTCATAAAGATATTAATAAGATATTAGGTTTGACCCCCGTACTACAATTGCCTATCTCAGCGCAAATTGTCGGAAATTGCTCTTGGGCGAACGTTCAAGCAGCCATACCGGTGGCGTATGCGCTGCAAACCTTACAATCTGTTGAAACCTTTCAAGCGCAACCCGCACTTGATTTGTATACGGCCTGGATTGAATGGGATAAAGATCGCGCATTAGATGAATGTATTCAGCGTTTTTATGCAGCTCAACCCCCACGGACCGCAAGTTTTGCTGCGATGTTGGGTGCGGTTTTATTCCACTGCGACCAAGCTGATCTCTTACACTTGGAGCGTGCTGAGAAAATTTTGGCTATTTTGACCTTGCCAGATTATGCTTATATTTTACAAAGTTATTTGGATGTGTACTGTATCAGACGCTTGACGCGTAGAGGGAATAATTTATTGAAACTGCTTGACAACTGTGGGGTGAATCCGAATATTGGTGTCAATCCTATTGCGACCGGCTTAGTGGATAAAGAAAAGTAAAAAAACACGATGTCATATTTCTATGGCATCGTGTTGAGAGTAGTACTAAAGCGTGTTTTGCGTTTCCCGTTGTTGGCCAGCACCTTCTTGCGTTTCCCGTTGTTTGCCAGCACCTTCTTCATGTTCTAAATCGTCGGTGCCATCATCAACGTCAGCAGCAGGTCTGCCTTTGAACATAGCATACATAGCAAGAGCAGTTGGTACAGCAACAGCAGTATCAGCAACTAGCTTTGCAGTTGTGCTCATTGTAGCAGCATAAGAGCCAATAATTGGCAGCAATGCCGGCATGAAATGCAATGCACCAATAAAAGCAACACCAGTAACAGCTATCATACCTAACAACGCAACGTCATAGCTAGACAGTTCAGTCTCGTCAAAACGGCCTTTTAATTTATTGGCTTCACTCATGAAACGTGGCAGTACGACATAACCAGTATACGCAGCGACAGCTAGTGTAGCAGCAGCAGCGGCATACATTGTATAGCCAGTTAAAGCAGCCAAACCAAATGGGAAGAACACTGGGGCACCAGCCAAAGCAGCAATATATGCAGTTGCAAGTGTCAAACCAACTGCAGCAGCAGTAAATTTGCTGTAGTGAGTTTTGAAGTATGTTGCTTGTAGAGAGATATACTGGCCATAACCTAGTTTTTTGATAGATTTTTTAGCATCTTTAGAGTTAAATTGATCGATAGTATCTTGTTCTTGTTCAGGACCTGCGCCTTGTTTTGCAGCCAGTTGTTTTAAATCTTCATAATTCATATGTGACATTTTATAAATCCCCATCTATAAGTTAGTAACGCAAAGCATTTTCATGCCGGGGGTCTGTTGACCCTTTTATGTTTTTTTATAAAACATAGTGTTGTATATACACCAATATTGTACATTGGTATATGCACAATGTGCGCATTATAAATGTTATTAATGGATAAATCTATACTTAAGTATATTTTTTTTGATTTTGTGGAGTTACTAAATAGGGCGTGTTGACAATTCAAAACCCTACGTCCCGCAGCTTGTCCGCGGGATCCGGTTATATCTTTATCAGTGCAATCAGTTGTTGGATTGTTCAAGATTCCTGGATCCCGCGGACAAGCTGCGGGACGTAGGGCTTCGTGAGATGAATTGTCAACAGACCCTAGGGTTTATGAGTGATATTTTCCGCTCCTTGACGGTTGCAACTCGGATGCTTATTTCGAGTATGACCCTTAGGGAGCGGAAATGTGAAGCTCAGCTTGAGGCCTTACTCCGCCGAATCTTTCTTATTCGCATCTGGTTTGGTTTGTGTTGGGCCTGGTGCTTTTTTTCGGTTCGGCGATGTAGTGGAGCGACGCTGAGTCGAATTGGTTGGGCGTCTTCTTCGGTCGGAGGGCCCGTGGGTTGTTTTGTGGGTATGCGATGTCGCATGTCCACTGTTTTCAGCCGAGCGCGTAGGCGTCTGAGCAGGTTTGTGTGTAGGGGCTTCTGAGCCAAATAATTTTTGCATCACACGTTGCAAGAAACTTAAAGACTGCGTGTGTTTCATATGGTTCGGATCAAACGCTTTGACGGCTGGTTCATCCTTCTTCACTTCAGTCGTCGCATGAATAATTTCAAGTTCGGGTTGTTGAATCAAGGTATAACTGGGCTTTTTAGCTTTGCCGCTTCCATCTTCTTTGACTTTTGTAATGGTATATTGCGGTGAATGCAAATACGGGTTAGCAATAATCAAGAGCCGTACATTGTGCCGTTTCTCTATGTTTAAAATAAAGTCGCGCTTTTCATTCATAATAAAAGTTGCCATATCGACTGGTAATTGCACTTGCAGTTCGGTGACTTTTTCTTTTAGTGCTTCTTCTTCAATCAAGCGAATGATGGAGAGGCTGCTGGATTGAATATTACGCACAGTACCGCGTCCTTCACAACGGGGACATACTTCTTGTGCATTTTCTCCTAGCGATAAACGCAGGCGTTGTCGTGACATTTCTAGAAGTCCGAATCGTGAGATCCGACCTACTTGAATCCGAGCGCGGTCTGCTTTCAGTGCTTCTTTCAGACGATTTTCGACATCCCGTTGATTTTTAGATGAGCTCATGTCAATAAAGTCGATTACGACCAAGCCACCTAAATCACGCAGGCGTAGTTGACGGGCAATTTCATCAGCGGCTTCTAAATTCGTATTGAGGGCAGTGGCTTCAATGTCAGATCCACTGGTCGCTTTTGCCGAGTTAATATCAATCGAAACCAAGGCTTCTGTCCGATCAATCACTAATGCGCCGCCTGACGCTAAGAGAACTTCCCGTTTGTATGCTGTCTCAATTTGACTTTCAATTTGGTAGAAATTAAATAAGGGAACGGTGCTGTGATAGAGCTTCAAATTAGGTAAGAAGTCTGGTTTGACTTGTTCAATATATTGTCGAGCTTTGACATAGGAAATTTGGTCATCAATGATGATTTCAGAGATGGATTTGCGTAAATTATCGCGAATAGAACGGATAATGACATCGCCTTCTTGATGGATCAAACAGGGCGCTAATTGTGTTTGATAAGCATTCTTGATAGCTAGCCATTGATGATAGAGCATATCCAAATCGCTTTGCAATTCATCTTGCCCTTTGCCGACACCCGCGGTGCGAATAATCAGACCCATGTCTTCATCAAGATGCAATGCATTCAAGGTTTCTTTTAATTCATCCCGATCGTCCCCTTCGATCCGACGTGATATACCGCCAGAACGCGGACTATTGGGCATCAATACCAAATAACAGCCTGCTAAGGTGATGTAAGTTGTGAGTGCAGCGCCTTTATTGCCTCGCTCTTCTTTGTCGACTTGAATCAGTAACTCTTGACCTTCACGAATCAAACTGGTGATAGGCGGTTTGTCATCATTGGCATTGACGTTCTTATTAAAATAAGTCGGCGCAATTTCTTTTAGAGGCAAAAAACCTTGGCGTTTCGAGCCATACTCAACAAATACAGCGTCCAAACTGGGCTCGCGCCTTGTGACCACTGCTTTATAGATATTACCTTTCTTTTTTACTTCCGTTGGACATTCGATATCCAAATCATAGAGGTGGTTATCCTTTACCAGCGCAACACGAATTTCTTCAGTTTGTGTTGCATTGATTAACATTTTCTCCATACTAGCCATTTTTGTAACCCTCGATAAGGGCGCCGTAACTTAAGCCTAAGGTTTATTACACTGAATATTTTCCAAATAGTTGATTTCGTTAGAAATCTAGAGAGAGACCACACGTATACTGTCTTCGGATTCGAAGACTCATGGTTGAATATGATGTCGCATGTTTGGCATGCGTGGGTATCAAAATATATGTTCAATTTGGCTTTGGTACTGCGGAGTGTCGACAATTTTAACAATACTCCTATCGTAATGACTTTGACCTAAGCAATGCGCAATTCGTTTTTAAAACTTGCAGGCTTTTGTTTATATAGCCATGCACACACTTAAGTGTATAATCCTAACATAAAAAACTGGGATAGGAAATACTTTGATGCAGAATGATGCGCAACATGAAGTGAGGTATATGACCATCACGCTAGAAGAAGATGGTCAGCGTTTGGATAACTATCTCATCCGTATTTTGAAAGGGGTGCCCAAAAGCCATGTCTATCGCATCGTCCGCTCAGGAGAAGTCCGTATCAATCGGAAACGTGCCAAACCATCGGACCGTGTCGCGACAGGTGATGCGATTCGCATTCCGCCCATTCGCTCTTCGCAGGCCAAGACAGTCGATCCCAGTGTGAGTTTGAGTGCTTGTTTACTAGAAAATATTATCTATGAGGATGATCGTTTGTTGGTTTTGGCAAAACCTGTCGGTTTAGCGGTGCATGGTGGGAGTGGATTGAGTTTGGGTGTGATAGAAGCGATGCGGCAGATTCGACCTGATTTAGCTTATCTTGAATTGGTACATCGTTTAGATAAAGAAACGTCCGGTTGTTTGTTATTGGCAAAAAAGAGATCGATGTTACGTGCCATTCAAGCATTGTTAGAAACACGTGAGGTACAAAAAACATATTGGGCTTTGTTAGAGGGTGCTTGGCAAGGTCCGAAAAGTCGGACGGTGGATGTGCCGCTATTAAAATCGACGATGCAATCGGGAGAGCGGATTGTCGTGGCGTCATCCATGGGTAAGCCTTCACAAACCTATTTCAAAGTATTGGAAAATTATCCGGATGCTTGTTGGGTGGAAGTTCTTCCTAAAACAGGTAGAACGCATCAAATTCGAGTGCATTCGGCCCAGATCGGCCATCCTATCCTAGGTGATCAAAAATATGGTAAGGTACCTATTATATTACCTAGTTTAAAAGGTTTGAGGTCACGTATGTATTTACATGCTCGGGCAATTCAGTTTACTCTCAATGGACAGTCTTATCATTTTGAAGCTGATCTTGATACGACATTTTCACAAGCACTGGCTCAGCTGGGAAAGAGTCAGGCGCCATAGGGGGCAAGTATACCGTGTTGAAGGGTTATCAATTGGTCGTGTTCGATTGGGAAGGAACTATAGCAGAAAGCAGTTTGGGGTATTTGATCATCGCTTTGACCCATGCGGTCGAACGCATGCATTTACCAAACTTTGATTTGAATGCTGCGCGTCAAATTATGCCATCAGGCCTGATAACGGCGGTCAGGGTCTTATTTCCAACCCTTTCTTTGCACCAACAAGAAGATCTATGCAGAGAAGTACAGAGAACCTTATTGGAAGTATCTACCACGGTGCAATTGGTGCCAGGTGTGAAAGATCTGATTTTGTGGTTGCACGATGCAGGTATCCATATGGCCATTGCTACGAATAAAAGTGCGCAAGGGTTGGCGCATGTCTTACGATTGAGTGGGTTAGATGGCTATATCCTTGTTACGCGCTCTGCTACAGAAGCACCCCCTAAGCCATGCCCTCAAATGTTGGAGGAAATTATGGAAACTTTTGCATTAGATGCTCAAGATACCGTAATGATCGGCGACTCTGTCTCCGACATGGAAATGGCCGCGGCGCTTGGCGTAGAAGCACTTGGGATGGATTTTTTTCAGACGGAAGAACAAGACTTGCGCGTTGCTGGCGCGCAGCATGTGTTCCATGATTATCAACAACTATTTCAGCACATTGCGAACTCCTTAAGGACAATTACATGATTTTTTCAATTGGATGGCCGAATGTTTTAACCTTGCTACGAATCGGAATCATTCCTATTGTTATCATTATTTTTTATCTTCCTTTTACGTGGGCGCATTATTTTGCCGCTTTTTTGTTTGCAATAGCTTGTATCACAGATTGGTTAGATGGTTTTCTCGCGCGTAAGTTGAAGCAGTCTTCCTCTTTTGGTGCGTTTTTTGATCCGGTAGCGGATAAATTATTGGTGTCGGCTACTTTGTTACTCTTGGTGGGTTCGCCTGAATTGCACTTTATTACTCTGCCGGCCATCGTGATCGTAGGGCGCGAAATTGTCATTTCGGCGTTACGTGAGTGGATGGCGGAGCTGGGGAAACGTACGAGTATGGCTGTTTCATATGTTGCAAAAATCAAAACGACTTTGCAGATGGTTGCGATTACATTGTTACTTGCGTTTCACCAACATGATACGTGGTACGGTTTATTGGGGGTTGTCTTATTATATGTGGCTGCATTTTTAACCATTTGGTCAATGATAGAGTATCTTAAAATTGCTTGGCCAGAGTTAACGAAAAAATCTGACTTCATATCTTGACAGGCTACTGATTTCAGGTAGAATCTTCGTCGGTAAGTGACGCGGGAATAGCTCAGTGGTAGAGCACAACCTTGCCAAGGTTGGGGTCGCGAGTTCGAGCCTCGTTTCCCGCTCCAAAAAAGCGACAATGGTCGCTTTTTTTATTATCGGCTGTGTGGCAGAGTGGTTATGCAGCGGCCTGCAAAGCCGTGTACGCCGGTTCGATTCCGGCCTCAGCCTCCAGATTTAGCCTAGGTGGCGAAACAGGTAGACGCAAGGGATTTAAAATCCCTCGGATATAAAACATCCGTGCCGGTTCGATTCCGGCCCTGGGCACCAATTTTATCAATCGAATTTAAATTTTGAGTTCGGCGAGTTTTATCCTATTTGAAGACAGAAATTTGGGCTATCGACGTATAGGTCGTGGCGATAGCGTGTTCTGTAACATCTTATAAATGGGGATACCTTTGGGGTTGACCGCAGTTTTAATCACACCCATCTCAAAATTTATCGAAATTGAGTTATGATTGACAGTCCATGTTTGCGTGTTTCAACCGGTGCAGAGGAAAAGGTATTTTCGGAAGCGTATAAATCAGCTATCATAACAATAATCTTGAACCATCAGAGGGATGGCGATGACATTTGTTGTGAAAGATAGTTGTATCAAGTGTAAATATATGGATTGTGTTGAGGTTTGCCCGGTGGATTGCTTTTATGAGGGGCCTAATTTCTTAGTGATTCACCCTGATGAATGCATTGATTGTGCATTATGTGAACCAGAATGTCCTGTGAATGCGATTGTTTCGGAAGATGAGCTACCGGAAGATCAAAAGGTCTTCTTGGGCTTGAATAAGGACTTAAGTGCAATTTGGCCCAATATTACGACCAAAAAAGAAGCACCAGCGGATGCCGCTGATTGGGACAACGTCAAAAACAAGCTTGAACATCTCGAGAAAGAGTGGCCGAAAAAATAGAGTCTTCTTCTCAGAAAGCAGATTTGCCAGTCATGTGTCAAACCTTATTTGCCCCAGGTGGCAGACTGAGCACTGCTATCCCTGAATTTGTGGTGCGTCCACAGCAAACTGCTTTGGCCATGAGTATTGCTGAGGCCATTCTCAAACAACATACTTTGGTCATCGAAGCCGGTACTGGGACAGGTAAGACCTTTGCTTATTTGATTCCGTGCTTGCTAAGTAGAAAAAAAATCGTTATTTCTACCGCCACTAAAACTTTGCAAGATCAATTGGTGCAAAAAGATTTGCCTTTGTTGATTCAAGCACTTGGCCTGTCTACCCAAGTGCAAAATTTAAAAGGTCGCAGCAATTATATTTGTCGGCATCGGACGCAAGTTTACGCCGAAGAAGGTCAAGTCCAAACCATGGCATGTGCCCAAGATATTGCCTACGTACGTGAAAAACTCCCTCAATTAACGCATGGCGAGCGAAACGAATTACCGAATTTGCGAGAAGATTCACAAGCTTGGCCATTTGTGACCTCCACGGCAGAAAACTGTCTGGGACGTGCTTGTGAAGACTATGAACAGTGTTTTTTGATGCAAGCAAGAAAACGGGCTATTACGGCAGATGTCGTGGTGATCAATCATCATATTTTCTTTGCAGATTCGCGTTTGAAGGAAGAGGGCTTTGGGGAATTATTGCCGCAAGTGAGTGCCGTTGTTTTTGATGAAGCCCATCAATTGGCAGATATTGCCCAGTCGTTTTATGGTGTGCAATTTGGTACGCGACAAGTGCGAGAATTGTTTGATGACATGCTACGTGCCTGGCCTGTGTTGGATTTGGTGCAGCAACCCTGGAAACAATGGTCAGTCGTACTCGATCAAATCTTAGATCGTTTATGGCTGGCTGCTCCCGATGAACGCAGTGCTTGGGCTAGTATGATGCGAATACCCGCTTTTTGCCAAGCGTGGACCGACTTTTTAGAGTTTATGCAAAGCTGGGTGGATGTGATGCCGCCTATTCAGACCAGTGATGAAGCTGAATTGGTGCAATGTAAAACCAGGCTGGCAGCCCTGTATCCGATTATTCAGCAGTTGGATCAAGCGGACCCCAGTCAGATTTACTGGGTAGAAAAATTCAAACGCTCGTTGGTCTTTCATCAAACTCCGTTAGACATCGCTGCGGATTTTAATCAACTGATCAAGCGTTACGCCTGCGCTTATGTGTTTACATCAGCAACGTTAACGGTCGCTAATTCTTTTGCTTGTTTTACCAAGCCTCTGGGTTTGCTCAATCCAGAAACATTACAGTTTCCTAGCCCGTTTGATTTTATGCAGCAGTCGTTGCTTTATTTGCCGCGCGGTCTACCTGATCCTAAAAATTTACGGTATTATGATGCTCTTTTGACCAAGGCAGTTCCGGTGATTACGGCGTGCGGTGGCAGGTGTTTTTTCTTATTTACCAGTCATCGCGCCTTACAAGAGATGGCGAAACTATTACGCCACCATGTGCCTTTTCCGTTGTTGGTGCAGGGAGAGGAGGCCAAACCTATCTTGTTGGCACGCTTTCGGGAGTTGGGTAATGCTGTTTTATTAGGCACGGCAACGTTTTGGGAAGGAGTGGATGTGAAAGGAGAAGCTTTGTCTTGTGTGATCATCGATAAGATCCCGTTTGTGAATCCTAATGATCCCGTTGTACAAGGAAAAGCGCAGTTTTATGCAAAACAAGGGTTGTCGGGGTTTGAGGAAATATCCTTGCCGGCAGCCGTTTTGGCACTGAAGCAAGGGGTGGGACGTTTGATCCGAGATGTCAGTGATCGTGGTGTATTGATGTTGGCGGATCCGCGTTTGATTGGACGTCCTTATGGTGAACATATTTTTGCGAGCTTACCATTGATGCGGAAAACGCGTGATGAAAAGAATGTATTGGCTTTTATAGAGCGTGGATTTACACAATGAATTTAATTGCGATTGAGACCTCAACCGAAGTGGCGAGTGTTGCGCTATCTTTGGGTAAAGATGTTTATAGTTTAGAACAGGTTGGCGTGCGACAGCATGCACAGTATTTGCTGCCGATGTTGCAAACATTGATGCAAGAGCATCAGCTGACATGGTCTATGCTGCAAGGTATGGTATTTGGTGCCGGGCCTGGTAGTTTCACGGGCTTGCGGATTGCATGTAGTATTGCTCAGGCTTTGGCTTATGCGCATGCTTTGCCAATCTATGGAATCAGTAGCATGGATGCCATCGCTTATCAAGCAAGTTCTTTGATGCAAGCGCAAGAACTGAGTGTCGGCATCTTAGCGATGGGAGATGCTCGGATGCAGGAAGTTTATTGGGCCTATTATCCGCCTGGTGCGTCTTTCAACCATTCGGAGATCCGTGTCAGTCCTGTTCATGAGGTACCTATTGTGGAGATGGTTCCTTGCGTTTTGGCAGGTTGGGGTTTGGAAGCTTATCATGCCCAGTTGCAAAATAAATGCTTATCCCATTATGCTATGTACCCTAAAGCGGAAACCTTGATTCGTATTGTGCAAACCGGGGTTTGCCAAGCTACTACCGCAGCAGAAGCTTTACCATTGTATGTGCGCAATCATGTGACTGGAGATGTTCGTGGATAAAAAATTATTGGCTATTTTGGTTTGTCCTTTGTGTAAAGGGCAGTTGTTGTTAAAAAACAAAGAATTGATTTGTCGTTTTGATCGTTTGGCTTATCCTATTCGCGATGACATTCCGGTCATTCTAGAACAGGAAGCACGGCGTGTGACTTTGAAAGAAAAAGATGCTTTGGGGTAGGCCCCTATAACGACGTGCCCACCAACCGTTATCTCATTTTAGGTGTTTTATTTTCTTCTATTTCTGATGGGACAGTGACAGAAGTGGTTTTGGAACCTAATTTGATACCTTCGACAGCAGATTTGAAGGCTGCATAATTGATGCGATGGTGGGATGCGGTATTGAGGATTGAGAAAACAATATGTTGGAAATGTTCGGCACGTTTATAGATTTCATCTCGATATATATCGGCGACAATTTGCGGATCATTGTGAAAATCGCCACATCCCCAAGCACCTAAAATGATGTGTTTTTTCCCTTGGCTGATCAGGGTGTCCAATTGTGCTGCGATACAATGCCGAAGGGTTTCTCGGTATGCTTTTAGATATGCCGGCTCTTTATTATGCCAATTATGTATTTCTGAAGATTTGTCTGGCGCTGCAGAGCGTAATTCATAAAAAGGGAAAATTTCTTCTTTTTCTAAAAATAGAAATGAGAATTCTGGGACGGCGTGGATAGTGTTTTTTCCACTTATTTCATCTGGATTATTTTGATCTAGCAAGCATTCTGGTCCCCTGAAACAGACTCTGGGTTCATTGCTTAAATAAATACTACGTGCGCTAGGATTCAGGATGCCGGTGTGTTGAGCCAATCTGCTTTGTTCCTCTGGTGTCATGAGCGCTTGAGCTGCGATGATTTGACTCAGATGTTCGTCGTAAGAAAAACATTCTGTTTCTTGATCAAAGAGCACATGCTCTTCCGCCAAAGAGAGTGCACTGTCACTACGATGCCAAATGTTTTCTTCTTGCGCCGCACCATAATCATAGAGAAAAGCGCCGCCAGGGAAGCTAGCATTGGCGTTGTTAAGAACAACATAGGGTTTGCCATATTGTCGTGTAGCATCCAGACAGGTTGTGCCCCAGTCCTGAGAAGAGACGCTCACATGCGATGGGGGCACGGTGGTGCTATTTTTCTGCCAATTCAACAGATTGGTTTGAGCTTGCTTTACCAAATCTTGATGTTTCTGTGGATCTAAAATAGTGGTTAACGTTTGTTTGACACTCTGATAGCGCCAATCATTCTGTGGATTAAACATTGTCAACCATGTTGATTTATTGCCATTTCTGGCGTAAGCACGCATGAGCTGCTGAGCAAATCCTTTAAGTGGCATATAGATATCCTTTTCAGTATTTAGTCACTATTTACTTAAGTTGCGCATATTAGTGATTTTTTGTGTTTCTTGCAAGTGCTCTTCCATATATTCTTGCAATTTTTTTTGATGACCAATTGGAATACTTCTTGGAACTTGTCTCAAACGTATGGTTTTCTGCATTTCAACATCATTTTCAATATAGGTATCGAGCATCCCGGTATCATCTATTGCAGCAGCATCTTCTATGGTTAAGAAGCGATTCTCCGGCGCAATGATTTTTTCTTGTATGGCTGTTTCAATGTTATGATCCATATCATCTTCGCAGTTCATGATCACTTCAATAGTCCATTGCTGTTTTCTGAAGTCTGGATTAAATATTTGATCTAGAAATATGGGTTTTGAGAAGGTCATCAAATTACCTACCCATTTTCCTGGGCCGCATACTTCAACAATTTTATAAATATCGGTGCTCAGCTGAGGCTTCCAATTTTTTGTGACACGATTATCTGTTGTCACAATGGTTGTTTCATTATTGTCTTCGGTTATTCCTTGAATGGGGGTTCGTACCGTCCCGCCATCAGATGAAAGATTGTTTTGGCCTGATAACATCATATCATCATAAGCAGTGAATGCCTTTTTATTGATGCGTAATAAAGTACGTGGCATGGTGATTACTTTGGGTAACCCCATGACAATGATGAAACCACGGCAGGGGAGTTGCAGGCCACTGGCATATGGTTTTGCCGTATACGGGCATTCCGATGCGGAGAAAAGAAAAGCACTATCGTTATCTCGAATGTAACTGGGTAAGTTCATGCAAGCGCGTTTCCCGCTGCGATAAACGTCATGGCCTAAATGACCAGTTTTGAGCGCGTACTGGAGCTCGGAATTACCCATAGTGCCTCTATAGAGAAATTCATCATCAGGATGATGTATTGCCGTGACTAGTTTTTTATACCCGTTGGCTTTTTGTTCGTCTGTGTATTTCATATATTGAATTGAAAATTGATTCCATTGGCCATAAGAAGATTGAGATTGCTTGAGAAGTTGGGCAACACGGACTTGAAAACCAGATTCAATGGCATTTAGCATAATGATGAACCCCCTAGTATGTGTTCAATAATTATACATTAATTATTGTTTAAAATCAATTCATTTTGGTTGCTTTGCATACCTTTTTGTTTGTGAAATCTAAGTTTTTTATCTTGCATAATGGCCGTAGGCATTGACTACAAACGCGGCTGTTCTATGATAGGTAATATGCTTGATAAGTACGAGATTCGTTATGCCTATTCTATTACTGCGTAATCATGACCATAATGCTGCGGTGCAGCAGGTGTCTTTTGATGCACAATCTGGCGTATTTATCACTGAGGATGCGCGGCAATTGAGTCGGCATGAATTGTTGACTGATCTTGCATTTAAGCATCCCATTTTGGATGAAAGGTTTTTGACTCCAACGCGGACGGGTCGCTATACGTATGTGTATCGAAATTATGCGGAATTTTTGTTGGCGCTCAGATATGTCTATGCTACGTTGCTGCGAGTGAGCAATCCTGCTGAATGTGCTGTGCGCATTCGACCTGCACCTAAGTATTTAACTGATATCGATCGAAAAGAGCTGTATTTTTCTTGTCATGTTAGAAAAGCAGCGACACAGACACTCTCTGCGCGACAGATAAGTGCTATGTTTTCTGAGGTATATGGGTTCCCATTTCAGTATGGTAATGAAATTATTTTAGACAAAACTGTGACCTATCTTGACTTGGCAGAGACCATGGATGCTGATGATTTATACCAGGAGCCACAGGTGGAGCCACAATGGTTTCAGTATCAAATTCCTTTGGAAAAATATGAATTACGCTATATCAATCGGCGGATTGGTTGCGGCGTGTTTGCGCGTACACATATTCCCAAAGGTGAATTGATTGGCCGCTATAATGGCAAACTTGTGTCACAGGACACCGAATATCAGAGCTATTGTTATCTTTTGAAGGAAAACAGTAGTTTTAATTTGGCGTTAGATGCCGCTCATTATGGTAATCTCTCAAGATTTATCAATCATGCGCCAACGTCTGCAGAATGTGATGTCGATCCGAAAAAATTTTTGTGTGCCAATGTGCAGGTAGAGCATCATAGCTGGTATGGCAATGACCATATAATGTATGTTGCCTCTAGAGATATTGCATGCGGAGAACAAGTCCTATCTTCCTATGGAAAAGCCTATTTTGAGCATTCTAATACCAGAGTGCATATTAAAAAAAATGGTACCATTGTCGATACTCACTATCATAAAATCCAAGACACCCCCTTGGAAAAAAGGCAACGATTGTCTATTTTTTCACGTTATGGTATTCAACATGCGCAATGGCTATTACTGAGAAAACCATTGTTTACGCTGTTATTATGTATCATGTTGGGATTGGTACTGCAATACAAATAAGGTTAATGCAATCGCCTAGGTTAACTGCTTACTCACTTCGGTAGAAGGTCCCATAGGGTTGATCAGGGGATTAGATCAATCCCTTCTGTACCATATGCTGCCAAGGTGATGTATTCGGATTTTGCATGCCGGATACGGGTAGGTAAAAGGTTTGTTCTAATAGGTATTGCCCGCCTAACGCGGCATGTGATACCTGATCAGTGAATACTACCCACGTACTATACGCAGGGAAATCAAAGCGTGTTTTTTTAAGGTTCGCTTGATAAGTATCATGTAACTTCATTTGATCGTGCAATGCTAACATATAGTGGTCATAGCCCGTGCGAAAGGTTTTGGTGATCTTGAACCACTGTAATAATCGCGCTTTGAACGGCTGATAGGCGGATAGTTGTGCTGCAAACTGCTGTAAGACTTGTGCGAAGGGCTCTCCCAGATCCCAAACTCGTGGTTTGCCATTAGGATTGATATTACAAAAGACGCGTAATATGCGCCAGCCTTGCACTGGGGTAGCGGGAAAAGCGTCTACATGGATGCGTGTGTCATCTTGACGTTTGGATCGATGCCGCCCGGAAATTTCCGCTGGGCGGTAGCTGGTTCTTCCCCAGCGTAAAGCGGTTTGATAGGTAGGCAAGAGCGTATCAACTAAGGTTTTTGCATAGTCTGCATAAGCATGCATCATGGTTTGTAGTTGTGCTTGATAAGGATTTTGGGTCGAGATACCCCGGAGTTTTTCTTTTTGATGATCATAAGCAATATTTTTTTTCTTGGTATCACAGATCTCTGGATGACATAATTCTGGCACATCCAAATGGAAACTGAGATGGGGCAGGTAAATGATTTGTCCCGATTCTAAATGTGTCACATGCTCAGCGTGATGTAAGGCAGGATGAGCAAGATCGGTTGCTTCTAAAGTATGGATAAGATCAGACATGATAGGCACGTTGAGAAGGGATAGATCCGATGATTATAATAAAAAAAAACGGTTTACGACAGAGTCGTAAACCGTTTTAATAAATGAAGCAGTCATTATTTACTAGCACAGCCTTTTTTAGCTGCTGGTTTTTTAGCTGTTGCTTTTTTTACTGGTTTCTTAATTGCTGGCATGATTAGCTCCTGTTAATTAATTGTAATAGTATGAGCATGGTTCTTCTCTTATGTTCTGTTATTCTCATAATAGGCATACTGCAATTGAAGAATGTTTATGCTCATTTAAAGTCTAGTTGATAATGCTCAGATTGCAATTTTTTGGTAAAAATATACTTTTTACGGATGAGTTTTAGGTGTTTTACGCGATAAGAAGCAGAAATTAATTTCTAAAAATCTCGCAAATGCCCTTTGGTTTCCAACCATGTTTTGCGGTCGGAGGCACGCTTTTTGGCGAGCATCATATCCATGATTTCCATGGTTTCCCCTTCTTCTTCTGGAAGGGTAAGTTGCACCAAACGGCGCGTATTGGGATCCATCGTTGTTTCGCGTAATTGTATGGGATTCATTTCTCCCAAACCTTTAAATCGTTGCACATTGATTTTGCTTCTGGTTTTTTCTGCCAACATTTTCATAATATGATCTTTTTCCACCTCGTCCAACGCATAATGAACTTCTTTTCCGGCATCAATACGAAACAAAGGCGGCATCGCGACATAAACATGTCCTGCTTGAATCAACGGTTTAAAATGCTTCAAAAAGAGGGCGCAAATGAGGGTGGCGATGTGTGCGCCATCTGAATCCGCATCCGCTAAAATGCAGATTTTTCCATAACGCAGACTAGATAAATCGTCAGAGCTGGGGTCGACGCCGATGGCGACAGCAATGTCGTGGATTTCTTGTGACGCTAAGATTTGTGTGGATTCTACTTCCCAAGAATTTAAAATTTTACCACGCAATGGCAAGATAGCTTGAAAATCCTTGCTGCGTGCTTGCTTGGCAGAACCGCCAGCAGAATCCCCTTCGACCAAAAACAATTCGGCTTGATTGAGATCTTGTTGTAAACAATCTGCTAATTTGCCAGGAAGTGCAGGACCTTGATGAATCCGTTTGCGTGCGACTTGTTTGGCTTGACGTAGGCGTTTTTGTGCACGTTCAATGGTCAAATTTGCAATCAATTCCCCTTGATTACGATATTGATTCAACCACAAAGAAAAAGCATCTTTGACCACGGCACTGACCCCTGAGGAGATTTGGCGGGAGGTCAGTCGCTCTTTGGTTTGCCCTGCAAACTGAGGTTCATTCATTTTTACAGACAAGACATACTGACAGGGTTCCCACAGATCATCGGCTGATAATTTGATCCCTCGAGGACATAAGTTTCGGATCTCGCAAAACTCGGATAAGGCTTCAAATAGCCCAGCGCGCAGGCCATTTACATGAGTTCCGCCCTGTACAGTAGGAATCAAATTGACATAGCTTTCGGTTACTGGCGTGGCGGGGGGGACAGCGGTCCAAGCCACAGCCCATGAAATCATTGTTTCGGGGCTGGTAAAATCACCCGTAAATGGCTCTTCGGGTATGTAATCAGAGGGTAATGATAATAATAAATAATCCAGCAACCCATTTTGATAAGACCAGCGCGTGGTTTCTTTGGTATTGCGATTGATAAATGTCATCGAGAGACCTGAGCAGAGGACTGCTTTGGCTCTCAGGACATGCATCAGTTGTTTGACGGAGATCCGTTTTGTATCAAAATATTGAGCATTAGGCCAAAAATGAATGGTGGTACCCGTATCTTTCTTTTTGGTGGTACCAATCTCGCGCAATTCTCCGCATTTTGCGCCCTCTTCAAAATCCATCTGATAAATGATCCCATCGCGTTTGATGGTCACTTCTACGCGGTTAGATAGGGCATTCACAACCGATACCCCTACACCATGTAAGCCACCAGAAAATTGATAAGCTTTATTGGAAAACTTTCCCCCCGCGTGTAATCGCGTCATAATCACTTCAACCCCAGTGAGGCCGATTTGAGGGTGGATATCCACTGGCATGCCGCGGCCATTATCTGTTACTTCAATAGAGTCATCTTCATAGAGCGTGACAATGATCTCGGAGGCGTGTCCCGCAAGCACTTCATCTACAGAGTTGTCGACGACTTCTTGTGCCAAATGATTCGGACGAGTGGTGTCCGTATACATGCCCGGTCTACGTTGAACCGGTTCTAGTCCATTTAAGACTTCAATAGCTTCTGCATTATATTGTTGTTCAGACATGGTGGGAATCAACGAAAATACCAAACCTAATGGTAGCTTGCTGGGATCGGTATTGCAATAGGTAGTATCGTTGGTTTGTCCGGCGATAGTGCTATCGCTACCATATGGTAATCTATGCTACAGTTTCATACATAGTTCCATCCGTTCGAGTAGCCTATGAATAGCATATTGGTTGTTTATACAAAGGGGATAGAAGAGTATAAAAATGAGTTCCTCAACCATCTCGAAGAGGATTTATCTAAAAAGAACTATCAAATTATCCATTGTACCTCGTTAAAAGAGGCTTATATGGTGAGTAGTCTTAATCCACGTATTGTGGCGATTCTGTATGATTGGGACAATTTTGGGTTTCAAGATTTACATCATTTTTCTAGTCGCAATAAACAAGTGCCTATTTTCGCTATCGCCAATAAACACGCCTCTGTAGATATTAATCTCGATGATTTTGATCTCACTTTGGATTTTTTACAATATGATGCCAACATGAACAAAGGTGGGGTGCGGCGGGTGCTACGTGCTATCAAACAATATCAACAAGCGATATTGCCACCGTTTACTCGTGCTTTGATGAATTATGTTAGCGAACTGAATTATGCCTTCTGTACCCCGGGACATTTGGGTGGTACGGCATTTTTAAAAACCCCGACTGGTGCGGCATTTTATGATTTTTTTGGTGAAAATATCTTTCTCTCTGATCTTTCGGTTTCGATTGAAGAATTAGGCGGTTTGCTGGATCATTCTGGCCCACATCGCGAAGCGGAAGCATTCATTGCGCATACTTTTGGGAGTGATCGATCCTTGATCGTTACCAACGGCACTTCAACTTCTAATAAAATAGTGGGTATGTATGCAGCGACATCAGGTGACACTGTCATCGTTGACCGTAATTGTCATAAATCAGTGGCCACTTTTTTAATGATGGTGGATGTCATTCCCATATATTTAAAACCGGAACGCAATGCCTATGGCATTTTAGGTGGCATCCCGGAATCAGAGTTCAAAGAAAAAACAATCAAAGCCAAAATTGCTGAACATCCGGATGCCATGCACTGGCCTATTTACGCAGTCATTACGAATTCTACTTATGATGGTATTTTATATAACGTCGAAAGCATTCAAAAAAATCTCAAGGTAAAGCATCTCCATTTTGATAGTGCATGGGTGCCATATACCAAATTCCATCCCATTTATGCCAAGAAATTTGGGATGAGTTTGACCCCCAAAACCGATCAAATTATTTTTGAAACGCAATCCACGCATAAATTATTGGCGGCTTTCAGTCAATCTTCTATGATTCATATCAAAGGTCATTACAATGAAGATCTCCTTAACGTGAATTATATGATGCATACGTCTACTTCACCGTTTTATCCGATTGTAGCAAGTTGTGAAGTGTCTGCTGCTATGATGCACGGTCAACAAGGGGAGCATTTGATCAATGAATCCATAGAATTAGCATTAGATTTTCGAGCAGAAATCAAACGCTTAAGAAAGCAAAGTCCTGATTGGTATTTTGATGTGTGGCAACCAGTTGGCGCCAAAAGGAAGGCCTGTTTCCCTTTAAAGCCGCATGACAAATGGCATGGGTTTCCAAATGTCGATAAGAATCATTTGTTTTTAGATCCCATTAAAGTAACGGTCCTCTTACCTGGCATCAAACAGGACAAATTATCTTCATGGGGTATACCTGCTGCGATTGTTGAAAAATTCCTTGTGGCGCACGGCATTATTGTAGAAAAAACCAGTCCGTACTCTATGCTATTTTTATTTTCTGTGGGGGTGACTAGGGCGAAATCTATGAATTTATTAGGAACGCTAAATAAATTCAAACAATTGTATGACGAGAATGAATCCGTCAAAAACGTTTTGCCGCAGCTCTATCAAGAGCATCCTGAGTTTTATGCCAAAATGTCTATTCAAACGTTGGCACAAAATTTTCATGCTTTGTTACAAAAATATAATCTGCCTAAGGTCCTGTATCATGCTTGTGATGTGTTACCTCAAGTGATCATGACCCCTCATAAAGCTTATCAAAAGCTCACGCGTCAGGAAGTAAAATATATCCCGTTGGATCAATTGAAAGGCCAAACAAGCGCGGTCATGATATTACCTTATCCGCCGGGTGTGCCCTTAGTCATGCCAGGTGAGCAAATTACAGATGATAGTGAGTCTATTTTGGATTTTTTACTTATTCTGGATACGATTGGTCAGGTGTTACCGGGTTTTGAAACGGTGATTCATGGGGTGGAAACGGATGAAATGGGGCGGAGAGTGGTGGCGGTTATTGAGTAGGATGTCTGTCATTAAAAAATCTTTATATGACGTATCTTATGTTTGAAACATCCCCATGCCCAATGAAACATGCCAACGTGAGGTTTGCCTAAAGCTTTGCGTTGGTCGTATTTTTGAAATGCATACGGGCCTTTTTGTTCTACGAAAGCGAAAATAGCAGAAACAAACCATTGACCGGTAAATGGCTCACGCCAATGCTCCGTTTCATGACCTTTAAACAAGAGGATGTCGCCGTAGTCTAAAGCAATTTCTGTTTTGTCCTCACCCATTTTTAATATCAAGGGCCAGTTTTTTTGTTCTTGTTTGAATGCTGGATCGGCTCCAATACATAAACTTGCTACCCATTGACATGAACTGCGGTCCTTATGCGTTTGCAATTGATTGCCATGATGATAAACATAATAAAAAGACAAACTGGGCCATACAGCGCAGCCTAAACTGCGTTCGATCGTAGGGACTAATTTTTCTAACCATAATTCCAGCAAAGCATCGCCATATTCTCTATGGACGTTATCCAAGGGATCGATGGATTTTTTGGTATTCGGTTTGACTGTTTCTTTAAACAACGCATAGTCGGTTAAGAGCTCACAATCATGAGCGGAAACAGCCTGTTTGAGGATGTGGTAATTTTGTTTCATGACCTTGGAACCATGATAGAGAAAGCATCATATTACCTTTTTTATGACGTCTTTGCGAGAAGCGTGGCGACAGGCTATCGCCAAATAAAATTTACTCGACTATACGCCATCACTCCCGCACAACAGGTGGCATTTTATCCGCATAACTTAGTGGTCTACTGCTGAGGGTTTGTGCCGTACGTAATGCGATGTTCAAAAACATATTGGCCAACTCACTGTTGGTGGATAGGGCGGTAGGCGTCCCTAGGTCGCTTTCTTGGCGAATGCGGCTGTCTAGGGGAAGCTGCCCTAATAAGGTGCTGTGATAGGTCTGAGCTAATTGCGCAGCGCCGCCTTGGCCGAATATGGGATCATGATGACCGCATTGGCTACAGCGATGTAAGGACATGTTTTCGATGATTCCGAGGGTGGTGACATTGGTTTTTTCAAACATCTGAATGGCTTTTTCAGCATCTAAGGTCGCGATCTGTTGCGGTGTGGTGACGATGATGGCGCCTGCTAATGGGATTTTTTGTACCAAACTCAATTGAATGTCACCAGTACCTGGTGGTAAATCAATACATAAATAATCCAAATGTTGCCATGCTGTAAAATCCAGCATTTGAATCAAAGACTTGGCCAGCATGGGGCCGCGCCAAATGAGTGCTGTATTCGAAGTGGTTAAATAGCCAATGGACATCGCTTCAATGCCATGAATTTTGACCGGCATATAGCGGTCGTCTTGTACCTGTACCGGCGGTGTTTCGCCTAACATCAACGGAACGCTTGGACCATAAATATCAGCATCCAGTATGCCTACTTTTGCTCCTAGTCTGGCTAGCGCTGTGGCTAAATTCACCGTAACTGTTGATTTGCCAACGCCGCCCTTGCCTGATCCAATGGCAATGATATTTTTGACATTGCGCAAGCTTTGGCCTGCTAATTGTGTTTGATGCGGGCGAATGAGTGTTTGCGTTTGAACTTGGAATACATATTGCGGCATGCGTGAACGTAAAGCTTCAGTCAGTGATTGTTCTAGAAAAGTAATGGGGTAGGGCGCGGTGATCGCAATAGTAACCTTGTTACCTTCTACGGTGACCTGTGGTTCGAGTTGTAAATCTTGTAGGCTTAGGTTGAGTAACGTATCCGGCGTACTCAGAATGGTTTGCTGTAAACTCATGATATCTCACTTTCTATTTGTTGCAGTGCGTCTAAAAAATATTGTCCATAACAAGCTAATTTATGCTGGCCAACGCCAGACACGGTGAGCATTTGCTCAAGGGTTTGTGGCTTGACGCGGATCATATCATGGAGCGTGGCATCGCTGAAGATTAAAAAAGAGGGTTTGCCTTCTTCGTCTGCTAAACGGCGGCGTAAGGCGCGCAGGTGCTCGAATAAAGGACTTGATAATTTGCTAGGTGCTACTGCCTGTTTGTGTTTGGCTTTGATAGTCGGCGCAATAACGGATTGAGGGGGTAATTCGGTTAATGAGATGGTTTCTTTATTTAATAAAATGGCTTTGGCCTTGGGGCTGAGGCGCAAAACATTGAAAAAATCAGGATCTTGGAAACAATAATCACGATGAATCAATTGCCAAGCAAGATGTTTCCAATAAGCCTCAGACTGATCTTTACCAATGCCATAGGTAGACAAATGTTCATGCCCAGCTTGGCGAATTTTATCCAAATTTTGGCCGCGTAACACCCCGATCACATGATTCAAACCATAAGATTGTTTGAGTCGATATACACAGGATAAAAACTTTTGTACAGCGACGGTGGCGTCTGTGGTGAGAGGCGGGTGCTCGCAAACATCACAAAATCCACAAGTATCTGGCATTTCTTCATTGAAATAACGCAATAAAATTTGGCGTCGACAATGTGTTGCTGTTGCAAATGCTAACATATGATTGAGTTTCTGATGCTCGATGCGTTGTTGCTGCTCATCTGTCATCGTGTGAATCCAGCCACGCATGCGCCCACTATCCGCCGGATCAAAGAGCATCAAAGCCCGAGCATCACTGCCGTCACGCCCAGCTCGTCCTGTTTCTTGATAATACCCCTCTATGGTTTTAGGCATGTCATAATGGATTACAAAACGTACATTGGGTTTGTCGATGCCCATACCAAACGCAATGGTGGCCACTACGATATCGATGTGATCGTAACGAAACAAGGTTTGTACTTCACGCCGATCTTGGTGAGGTAATCCTGCATGATA
Organism: Legionella genomosp. 1; assembly: GCA_945878975.1. GTDB lineage: Bacteria > Pseudomonadota > Gammaproteobacteria > Legionellales > Legionellaceae. The sequence continues at coordinate 15,430 of CAMCUM010000011.1, read as the reverse complement.
AGCGCGGGCACGATAGCCTAATACTTGTAATTTGTCCGCAAGCTTTTCTACGTTGTCGCGTGTTGAACAATAGATGATCCCAGATTGTTGCGGATGCGTTTGCAAAAAATGCTGAATTTGTTTGACGGGATTTTGTTTGGGTAGCACTTGGTAGTAAATATTCGGGCGATTAAACGACGCGATATAAGGTTTGGGTTGATACTGTAGTTTTGCCACAATATCTTTTTGTGTTTGAAGATCCGCTGTGGCAGTCAAAGCGACCAAAGGGTGATTCGGGAATTCGGTTTTTAATTTGCCTAATGCTGCATATTCTGGGCGGAAATCATGGCCCCATTGGGAAATACAATGCGCTTCGTCAATGGCAAACAATGCGATCTCACATTCGTGCAAGCGCTCTATAAAAGTATCACTTAATAAGCGTTCTGGAGCAATGTACAAGAGATCCAAATCATTGGCATGTAAGCGTGCCAACACAGCACGGGCTTCGGCACTGGAGAGTGAAGAGTTATAGTATGCGGCACGCAGCCCAAGCGTGGTGAGTGCGACTACTTGGTCTTCCATTAAAGCGATCAAGGGTGATACAACAATCCCCACCCCTGAGCGCATCAACGCCGGAATTTGATAGCATAATGATTTTCCACCACCCGTAGGCATGAGTACTAAGAGATCTTGACCAGCGACCAAATCTTGGATAATTGCTTCTTGTGGACCACGAAATTGCTCAAAGCCATAATAAGTTTTTAAAATTTCGAGGGCAGTTCCTGAGGTCATATTTTTTTCTTAAAGTGGATGGATGTACTGGTCAAATCTGCGGACTATCATGCGCGAACACAGCGGTTATGACAAGTTTATTTTAAGCTCTATTTTAAAGCAAAATGCCACATTTTAGTCAATAATGAAAGTATACGCACTTGTTGGTTATCGTTTGATATGCAAAACCACCATGATAGTGAAAGCACGGCAGCAGATATTGCTATTGTAGCTCTGGGTCCCGGAGGGCTCGCGGCTGCTTTATATGCGGAAGATAGCGGAAAAACCGTGATTGCTTTTACGGATAGGACAGAATATATCAGGGGACAATGGTTATCGTTAAGCGAAACAACATCGGATCTCTTAAGACAATACACGGATTATAGCGATTTAGCGGATCGGATGTTTTGGAAAAAACTAAGAGATGGATGGTATGGCTCAGACAAACGATATTGAGCGATTTTTATATCGTAAACTTGTTACCTATCCGAATGTGACCATCGTGAATACGGAGCGTGCTCATCCAATCACTGCTGTGGGTCGTGGAGAGAGCGGCAGTGCCGATTTTATTCAATTAAGTCAGTAGATAGCATTGAGGACCCTGCTTTTGTAAAACTTATAAAATCAATTGATAATCTGATGACGCAATTGAAAGATCACAAAGGATCCTGCGAAGAAGAAATAAGCAAACTGGAGCTGGCGAAGTAAACGCTTATAAATGAAGGTAATCCAGATCAAATGTATCAAATGTTGAGAGACGTGCAACCTATCCCCGTAGAACAGAATCGTAGTACATTGCTGTATTGCGCATTTCTGGTATTCATTTCAGTATTTCATTCGCAAGCTAAAATGATTAAGTATCCTGATCTCGTAGAGGATATTAGAACGGATCTTGGTAAACTGTTTCCAAAACATCAATAGACCTCTTGCATAACCTGCTCATTAGTCTTTACACAACCTTGGTGCAATGATATGTATATATCCTTTATGGACGATATTCTAGGATAAAAAATGCAATTTGATTTAGACGAAGAATTGCGTGCCTGTCGTAAGATGGCTGGAGAATTCGCACGTACCCAATTAGAGCCGCATGCTGATCTTTGGGATAAACAGGCTATCTTCCCCGTAGATACGTTAAAGCAAGCAGCAGAATTAGGCATGGCGGGGATGTTTGCTCAAGCAGACGTGGGGGGGACCGCTATGAGTCGCCTGGCGGGTGCGGTTATTTTTGAGCAATTGGCAACCGGATGTATTTCAACCAGCGCTTATTTGTCTATCCACAATATGGTGACCTGGGTGGTTGATCGCTATGCAGCGCCTGACTTGCGCGCCAAATGGGGGCCGCGCTTGACTAGTATGCAGGTGTTAGCGTCCTATTGCTTGACCGAGCCTAATTCGGGATCGGATGCTGCAGCGCTTCAAACGACGGCCGTATTGGATGGCGATCATTATGTTTTGAATGGTTCTAAATCTTTTATTTCTGGCGGCAGTGTCAGTGATGTTTATTTGTGTATGGTGCGTACCAGCGCGGATAAACAGACGGGGATTACTTGTATCTTAGTTGAGAAAGGCACCCCAGGATTGAGTTTTGGTAATTTAGAGCACAAAATGGGTTGGCGCAGCCAGCCGACTACCATGGTTTATTTTAACAATTGTCGAGTACCCGTGTCCCAGCGGGTGAATGAAGAAGGGATGGGCTTTAAAATCGCTTTATCTGCACTCAATGGTGGTCGCGTCAATATTGCAGCTTGCTCCTTAGGGGGCGCACTGGCGTGCTTGCGTCGGACGCAGAGCTATATGCGTGAACGTCAGCAATTCAAACAACCCCTGAGTAAGCATCAAGCATTGCGGTTTTATTTTGCTGATATGCTGACAGAGTTTCATGCCGCGCAAATGATGGTGTATCGTGCGGCGCAGGATTTGGATCATCAGCATCCCCTGGCGCCTATGCATTGTGCGATGGCCAAACGTATGACTACGGATATTGCTTTTAAGATTGCAGACAAAGCCATGCAATTGCATGGTGGCTATGGTTATTTGTGTGATTATCAAATCGAAAGGATCTTTCGTGATTTGCGTGTGCACCAAATTTTAGAGGGTACCAACGAAATCATGCGCGAAATCATTGCTAAAACTGTGTTAGATTCTGATTATACTATCGAGTAGGGGTATCTATGTCGGCATTAGAACATCAAATACGCGAGCATGTGTTAGTGATAACACTGAATCGTCCGGAAAAATTAAATGCATTGAATAGGGAAGTATTAGAAGCCTTAGAAGCATTATTACGTAGCGCGCAAACAGATCCTAAAGTGCAGGGCTTAATGATCACGGGCCAAGGTAAAGCCTTTTGTGCGGGAGCCGATATTCATCGTTTGGCAGAATGTGATGCACAAAGCGGTTATGCTTTCGCCAAGATGGGACAAGGGGTGTTTCGCTTACTGGAAACCTTAGGCAAACCATCGATTGCTGCCGTGAATGGGTATGCTTTGGGTGGGGGATGTGAATTAGCTATGGCTGCCACGTTACGTATGGCTGCGAGCACGGCACAATTTGGTCAACCTGAAGTTAAATTAGGCGTGATTCCTGGTTACGGGGGGACGCAACGTTTGGCGCGGCTGGTAGGTAAAGGTCGTGCGCTTGATCTGTGTTTGACGGGACGTAGTATTGATGCTGTAACTGCCCAAGTATGGGGATTGGTATCTGAAGTCGTGCCATTGGAGCAATTAGAAGAGAAAGCATTGGGGACCATGCGGCAAATCTTAGAGATGGGCCCTTTGGCATTGGCTGGGGTGATGGAGTCGATTGATTATGGCTACGATCTGCCCTTGACTGAGGCGTTTCATTTGGAAGCATTGCAGTTTGCAAAAACCTGCGCCAGTTCAGATAAACAAGAAGGGACTGCGGCCTTTTTTGCGCGACGTAAACCAGCATTCAAAGGAGAATAAGGCATGACAGTCGAATGTTCTGTACAGGATCATCTTGGATTGATATGGTTAAAAAGAGCGAAGGCATTGCATGCCTTGACGCTCCCGATGATTGATACGATGACCACTCATTTGTTGCAATGGCAGCAAAACCCAGACATCCATGCCGTGGTGATCCAAGCAGAGCCCAGCAAGGCTTTTTGTGCAGGCGGCGATATTCGGCAGATTCATGAATCGCGCGGCGCCTTTTCCCAGCAATTAAACTTTTTTGAACGAGAATATCGTTTAAATCAATTGATTCACGATTTTCCCAAACCTTATATCGCTTTGATGAATGGTATGACCATGGGGGGGGGCGTAGGTATTTCTTTACATGGTTCCCATTGCGTGGCGGGAGAGCATTTTACTTTTGCGATGCCTGAAACGGGGATTGGGTTTTTTCCAGATATTGGCGCTAGTCATATTTTAGCGCAATGCCCGGGACAATTTGGGTTTTATTTGGGATTGAGTGGCGATCAAATTTCAGCGAAAGATGCTTTAGGTTTGAAGTTGGTGTCTGCAATGGTCGCAGGGGCGAATTTTCCAAAATTAGTAGAAGCATTATTGCAAGCGAATTTGCGCCAAAATGCCCACCAGGTGGTGAGCGATTGTATTCAAAAATTCGCTGAACCGTCCCCTGTGTCAAGTCTATTGAAAAAACAAGAGGGGATAGATAGTTGTTTTGTAGCGGACAGCATGGAACGCATTATGGACCGTTTGAGCCAGAGAAAAGAAGCCTGGTTTCAAGATCTACAACAGAGATTAGCCAGCAAAGCACCGCTGAGCCTGAAAGTCACACTTCAGCAATTACGCACGACCAAAACTAAAAATCTAGCAGCCTGTTTGGAAATAGACGGACGTTTGGTTCGGCATTTTCTTCAAGACCATGATTTGTATGAAGGCGTGCGCGCAGCGATCATCGATAAAGACAAACGCCCTTTTTGGGAGCCTCAAACTTTGATGGACGTGACACCGATGTTGGTGAATCGGTATTTTGAAATGATTTAAGTTGTCGCTTACGTGTATGTAAATCGGTCACAATTTCGCTCAACTTTTGCCACATAACATTGATTTTTATTGAAAACTTTGCTATTGTGTGCAAAATTAAAAATGTGATTGAAGTATTTATATGTGGGCTTTATTGTTACAGTATCTCAAGAAAACCCAGAAGGTTTGGGGGCTAACTTTCCTCGTTACACTGGTCGTGGTTGGCACTGTGAGCCTCTTGTTATTGATACCTGGTTTATTATATGTTGTGAGCATCCTCTTGGTAACGGAGCTTCCATTTCATGCGGTTCGACGGATAGGCTTCGACTCAATCGCCAAAGCGCTTGTTTTCCCCTTATTTATTGTCTCACTCATCTACATGCCAGCGATAGCATTGACTTTCACGCAGGTTTTAGGCGTTGCTGTTATCTTTTCGATACCATTTTTTTTCGAGGTATTTGATCGATTCGCTGAGCAAGAGGTCGGTAGAGGATTTTCTTTGAAAAAACTGCTTTTTAATCCCATAGCTCGTCTTCAGGCATTGCGACCCATTTTAGAAGGGCAAACGCTCCACTATGCCACGTATCTTAATTTGGTGAATGACATCACAACACCTGAGACAGAGGGGTATTGTCAACCGTTAGAATTTTCACCAGATGAAGAAGCGCAGCTTGTTGAAAGACAAACATTCGAAATTGGAGCGTTACCAGAGGCTCTCAAATTATTGCATGCAGAGATTGAGGCACGTGAGTGGCCTAGTACGGATTTGGACGTTATGATTGCACAAAAGAAAGCCGCCTATCAAGCGTATCGCAGTGGCTTGACCGTCGCGCAACAAGCTTGTTTTGATACATACTTAGATAGCACTTTAGAATTGACGCACGCCATCTGCTCTGTCACACTCGAACCTTTATCGCCTGACAATCAACATCAATTTATCATGTTGGAAAAACGTTATGAAGAAGGGTCAAATTGGCACGCAGTACCGCATGAAACAAAGTGTTTCTATCTTGAGCCTGACGAAAGGGATATGTTTTTGAATTTGCCACAATACAATAAAGAGCTCAAAAGATGGACCATTACGAACCCTTTGAATCGGGATCCTCTTTTTGCGCCTTCTACTTATGGAGCTGGAGCGTTTTTCAGGACTCAGTATCGACGTTATAACTATCAGAAAATAGACGGCTACCCATTGAGTCTGGAAGTTTATGAAGCGATGAAAGCTTTTAATCGGAGTATGCAGATCTCGCTTGAAGAGACTCAGACAGCTGTGCCGCGGGTTAATTCAGACCCGACTCAGTCATTCAATCGCTCTGTATCGTCGGCACCATCGCGCATAGGTGGGCAGAATATTTATACGGAGCGTCAGCGCCGAGAGAGCGGTGCTGCCTCGCCATCTGTCGTTGGGAGAGATGCGGTATATCATGGGATAGCAGGTATAGATCCTTGAAACTCACGAACACCATTCGCCTTTCGGATGAAAATCCATTAAAATGATGGATTATTTGGTAGGTTGGGCCTTGGCTCAACAATGAAACATCGAGTTAACCTTACATGACAGATTGCTATCACGATTATCGCAGACGGCGCACGTTTGCGATTATTTCTCACCCGGATGCGGGTAAAACCACAGTCACTGAAAAACTCCTATTATTCAGTGGTGCCATTCAACTTGCGGGGACGGTTAAAGGCCGTAAAGCCAGCCGGCATGCGACGTCGGATTGGATGGAGATGGAAAAAGAACGGGGGATTTCTATCACTACTTCGGTGATGCAATTCATCTATCACGATCATGTGATGAATTTATTAGATACCCCGGGACATGAGGATTTTTCCGAAGACACCTATCGCACACTCACAGCGGTCGATTCAGCCTTGATGGTCATCGACGTGGCCAAAGGGGTAGAAGAACGTACCATCAAATTGATGAATGTCTGTCGTTTACGCCAGACACCTATCATGACCTTTATCAACAAATTAGACCGCGAAGGGCGCGAGCCGATTGAACTTTTAGACGAAGTGGAATCTGTGCTGGGGATCCGTTGTGCACCGATTACTTGGCCAATCGGGATGGGACGGCGTTTCAAAGGCGTTTATCATTTATTGACTGATACGGTGCATTTGTATGAGCCTGGCAAAAATGCGCAAACCCAAGAGGGTGTGGCGATTGTGGGGTTGCATCATCCTGATTTGGATCTTCATTTGGGAGATATGGCCAAAGAATTACGCGAAGAAATTGAATTGGTGAAGGGTGCTTCGCATGCGTTTGATCACGCGGCTTATTTGGCTGGAGAATTGACTCCGGTGTATTTCGGCTCCGCCATCAATAATTTTGGCATTCGGTCCTTATTAGACGATTTTGTTCAGTATGCGCCTGGCCCACTCCCGCGTGCGACCGAAGGCAGGACCGTCGCGGCGGATGAGCCGGCGTTTACCGGCTTTGTGTTTAAAATCCAAGCCAATATGGATCCGAGACATCGTGATCGCATTGCATTTTTACGTATTTGTTCTGGCACGTTTGAGCGGGGTATGAAATTACGGCATTTACGTCTAGGGAAAGATGTGCAAATTGCCAATGCGGTGACCTTTATGGCAGGAGAGCGCTCGCAAGCGGATACTGCTTTGAGCGGGGATATCATTGGTTTGCATAATCATGGCACGATCCGTATCGGCGATACGTTTAGTCAAGGGGAAAATTTGAAGTTCACGGGTATCCCGAATTTTGCTCCAGAATTATTTCGTTTGGTGCGTTTGAAAGATCCTATGAAAAGCAAAGCGTTAGTAAAGGGATTGATCGAATTATCTGAAGAAGGTGCCACCCAGGTATTTCGACCTCTGGTATCGAATCAATTGATTTTGGGTGCAGTAGGCGTGCTTCAATTTGATGTGGTGGCGCATCGTTTGAAGCACGAGTACAACGTTGATTGTATTTATGAATCTGTCAATGTCTCCTGTGCGCGTTGGGTTTATGCAGCTGATGAGAAAACCTTGAGTGAATTCCGTGATAAAGCTTTTGATTATCTAGCCTTAGATGGGGGCGATTCTTTAATGTACTTAGCTCCAACGCGCGTTAATTTATCTTTAGCACAAGAGCGCAATCCAAAGATAGCGTTTCTAGGGACACGTGAGCATTAAGAAGCTATATTGAGTCTCGCAATAAAGGATCCAGCCCATTTTAATCAAGAAACCTTATACAGTTCAGAATGTGATACGAATGCTATTGTTAAACGCTTCCTGATTGAGCGCGGTTGCTTAGCTAGACGAGCTTTAAGCTCGGGGATTTAGAAAGATTTACCTAATAACGTCCATTCAACCATGACAGGGGCATTGTTTTGAAATCGACCACTTTCATTGTATGTCTCTTTAAAGACTAAAGCGAGCTTGTTCGCTCTGATAATGGTTGCATCAGTTTCCAACATGCCTTGAAAAGGTATGGTATCAGTAAAAAAAGTAGCGCTACGATCTTCGCCACATCTATAAGCGAGCAAAATAGATTTGCGTCTATAGCCGCACATAGTGGAGGTGCGCTGGTCAAAATAAGGTTTCATGGTTATAACAACTGTTTGCTTATCCAAGAGTGCTTCTGGAAACAAGATAGGGTCTGAAATATAGCCGTTGGTTGCTATGTTTTTTTCTAAGACACAATCAGCTCCCGTTGCGTTAGTGATTTTCACAACAAGCGAATCGATCACCTCATTTTTATCACATAGTGCAAAGAGGTTGCTTGATAAACACATGAAGCAAGTCAATAATATTTTTTTCAAAATCTTTACTCCTATCATGATGATTAATAAGTCAATGCCCAAGAAAGCGTGGGATGTTGCCACCATTGGCCAGACTTTTCATAAGTAGCTTGCATGTTTTGTTCATAAAATGTTTTTGCATCCACGTATTGTCCTTCTGGATTTGCGAAACTTACTGTGTTAGCGCTGGAATATAGTGTGATCGCTTGTTCACTACCACAGACATACGTCAGTAATATTGTTTTTCGTTGAAAATACAGTATTTGATGGGGATCGGGTCTCATTTTGAAAGTTTCAGATTGATTAGGATGAAGAATAGTTGGGATCGAGGTGTGATCCGATACGTGTCCATCTAAAATGATCTGATCTTTGAGTTTGCAATCTGTTGCAAGCGTATTGGTGATTTTGATAAAGAAAGGGGTAAGAATTCCAGCCCATGTAGCGGTCGAAAAGAATAGAAACCCAATAAAGAGACTTTTTTTCATGGTAAGACAACCAAAATAATAGTCATTTATTATATCACGATGATTATTAATAGCACAGCTAAAGGACGTTTAAATGTTGATTTTTCCTCTCGCTTCCTATTGCTTCCTACTAATAACTTGTTATAAAGTACCGCCAGCGGACATCCAACCTGACGCGCGATATGGACATTCTTGGTTTTTTTGGGGGGGTATTGTTTTATTATACTCAATCCCCACTGGCTCTATGCTATTGCTTGATTTTATGGGTGTTTCAACCACGATGGCGTTTGATCTTAGCTTGCTGCTTAGGTTATGGATTAGGCTTTGGACATCAATGGTGGACTCGTGACCAAGGGATGCCGCAGCAAGCGGTGATCTCAAAGGCGATCTTATCAGGCGTCATTGCAAATATTCCTAATCACAATGATGAATCCACTAAATTTGAATTGAATCTTAAGACCTTAAACAAACAACCCGTGCACGCTCGTGTACAATTAGGTTGCTATCGTGATTGCCCTGTTTTGCATGCTGGTCAACATTGGACCATGCGTGCCAAATTACATCTGGCACATAGTTTAAATAATCCTGGTGGTTTTGATTATACAACGTACTTGGCTGCGAAACATATTCATTGGGTGGGCTATGTTTTGCGAGGCAGCATGCATCGATTGCCATCTGATACCAGTGCATGGCAGATGGTTGAGATACGTGAGACCTTAGCTGATCATCTGGCCCATCTGCTGCCGGATGTGACCAGTTTAGGCATTGCCCAAGCCTTGACTATCGGTGTCACGACACATATCAGCCAAGCTTCTTGGACCTTATTTCGTAGCACAGGTACGACGCATTTGATGGTGATTTCTGGCGCGCATATTGGTTTGGTTGCTGGGATGATTTTTAAAGGCATATGCTTCGTTTGGGCGCGATTTACACGCTTGTGTTTGCGTTATCCCGCACAGAAAATCGGTAGTATTGCGGCGATATTGGGTGGTTTTGGCTATGCCATCTTAGCGGGTTTTGGCGTACCGGCTGAGCGTTCTGCAGTGGCAGCTTGTTTTATTTTTCTACGTTATTTGGGGCAACGCCAATTTTCTGCATGGCAGGCTTGGCGCTATGCATTGTTGGCGGTGTTGTGGACAGAACCGCATGCGGTATGGTTGCCAGGGTTTTATTTGTCCTTTATGGCCGTCGCCATTTTATTGACCATGAATCAACGGATCCGTAGTCAAGGCATCAGAAAAGCACTGTGGATCCAAGTCTCTTGTATGCTAGGTTTGTTACCCTTTACGGTATTTTGGTTTGCGTATGGTGCCGTAAATGGTTTGTTGGCTAATTTGGTTGCCATACCCTGGGTCAGTTTTGTGGTGGTGCCCTTGGCTTTGATATGCTTGGGGCTAGGGCAATATCTATCTTGGTTGCCAAAAATACTCCATTACAGCATTCAATATTTGCTTCTGTTTTTGCATTGGGTAGATAGTCTGGCGTGGATCAATCTGAAAATGGCCTATGCCAATGTGATTTTGCCAGTAGCGGGTGTTTTGGGGTTGAGTCTCTCGCTTTTTCTTCCGGTTAGGAGGTTGTTACCCATAGCGATCACTTGCTTCATTGTTGCGTTGTATCCCAATCATCCACGTATACCACAGCAAACCTTTCAAGCACATATTTTAGATGTGGGGCAGGGCTTAGCGGTCGTGATTTTAACGCAGTCGCATGCCTTGATATATGATACAGGTGGGCAAATTTATCATGGATCGGATATGGGGAAATTAGTTATTTTGCCCTATTTTCAGCATATCGGTTTACGCAAATTGGATAAAATCATTATTTCACATCCTGATTTGGATCATCGTGGCGGTTTGGCTTCATTGCAAACCGTTTTTCCTGAGACGGAACTCATTGTAGATGACCCCAGTTTTTATCAGCGTAGCAAACCTTGCCATAGGTATCCAGATTGGACTTGGGAAGGCATCCATTTTCATTTTTTCCCGTTGCGATCGCATCCAAAGTCTACCAATAATCGCTCATGCGTGCTCCAAATTTCTAATAAAAGCGGTCGCTTACTATTAACCGGGGATATTGAGCATGTCGCTGAGCAAGAGTTGATCCATCGATACGGGGCAGCTTTGCATGCGAATGTGTTGGTCGTGCCACATCATGGTAGTCAGACGTCCTCGTCTTGGGCATTTTTGAAAACAGTCGCGCCGGATTATGCTGTCTTGTCTTATGGATTCGATAATCGCTATCATTTTCCACACAGACAAATCATGCAACGCTATCGAGATCTGAACATACCCACTATCGCAACGGCAGAGCATGGCATGATACAAATTGTGTTTCAAAAAAATAAATGGAAGATTGTGCGAATTTATGATACAATTGGCTCATTTTTATTATAAATACATCTATTATTTGAAAGGTCCTCTATGCAAACAAGCCGTGATACCAAACTTTCTCTGATTGAAGCAGACCAGTACGCATTGAAAAAACTAAAAGTGCAGGCGAGGCTTGCATTACAATTTTGCCAAGAAACGACAAGTGGAAATGTCCTGACGCTAGAAGAGTATGCACGAGCTTCTGATGAGTTCAGAGAGTTGATAGCAACGCCTTATGCCAAGGGCGAACCTATTTATATCATGCCAGCATCGAACCCCAGAGTGGATGAATTTGCGGTGCATATTCAAAAAGGAACGCCTTACCATCAATTTATCAAAGAAAACTATGGCGTCATTTGGCCAATCGTGTTGCGTTTGTATTACGACAATCGTATTTCCATAGAGCAAATGGAGTCTATGCTCAAAGTCAGTCATTGGCTTGAAACCGGATTGAAAGTAGAAAATGTGCCGCTATTGGATAAATCTGGTCAGCTCTCGGATTGGGAGGGAACTTCTTTTATCGATGCCATGCATTTCCCACGCGATAATACAGAATTTATGCGTCGACTTGCTCATTTACCTAAGGGAGAAAAAAATCTGCTTAAAGTGACGCTGAATCATGATTATATCAATTTTGCGCGTCTGTACAATCCTTCTGAGTATTTGGACGTGATAGCCATGATTGCAGGCGTTCCGGTTTGCTCAGGGAAGTATTCTGAAACCATACGACAACAGGCTGCATCGATGTTTGGGGCATTAATTTATGGGGGGCAATGGCCACATAATGTGATGGTTATGGGTGCCGAGCTTTTTCTATTGTTACCCTCTTCAACCTTGTTTAAAATCTATCTAGAAACGATGAATCCAAGCAGGTCATTTCAGTACAAACGGCGTTTGGGATTGATTACGCCAGAAATGATGGAAACTTATTCTGAAAACAATATGCGTTTGGGTAATTTGTTTGCGCCTGGTGTAGCGGGTCCTACCTTGGTGCATCATAAAATTTCTTTGCCCATTTGGGTCATTGAGCATGATATGTATCATTGTTATTTTGAAGGTTTATTGAGTACAAACAATTATGTGCAAATGATGCGTGCGAAACAAGTATTACGTAGCATCTTACCTATGACAGGTCGGACTTTGACCTCTGAAATCACACGTTGTATTGAGCGAGAAAGGCATCCACAGCTTGCCGAGCAAGAGCGTTTTTTCAAATTATTGGAATACGTATTTGCAATGGATACCAATACAGAGCATCCTAGTATTCGCAACAGTTCCGTGATTATTTTATGTGATATGTTTTTAAATCCACAATATTGGCCATATTTTGTTGGTCAAAAGACCGCATTGTTGCGATTGCTATGGCCTGATTCAGATAAGCCATCTTTGGACAAATGGGAAGCAGCGCTTCAGCGATATGCGGAGCTTGTGCCGAATGATCTTTCCATGCTTGCTGTACTCATGCTTTGTCATTTTTATCTGAAGGATCCAACGTTGGCTTTGGCATTGGCAGACAATCATCGACAAGGTTATTTAGAGACCCAGATACAGTGGGTAAAAAATGCTGATAAACATTTACAAGCGGTTTTCAAGCGAGATGGACTGGAGTACACCCTAGAAGCTGTTTTTGCTTGGTCTGCAGAAAAACGAATCGCAGAATTGGCGCCGTCCTTCTATTGTTTGGAACGTAGGGCTGACTATGATCCTACAAATCTGATCGTAGAACATGCAGGTAAAATTTGTGTCAATCAGCCAGATCCTGCGGTCATACGATTCTCATTACCTTGTAGTCGTTTTACCAAAGAGTTGCGTGACGCATTAGGCTGCGAACGGGTTCGCGCAAAGCTTTGGAAGCCGGGGCAGCTCGTGTATTTGCAAAAAAGTGTCCCAACTATTACGATTGAACCTGAAGTAGCAGGAACTGTGCTTTGTACTTTCCCCAAAAACCATAAACCTTTGGTTGCGAAAGTTTTAACACAATGGCCTGCGTTGCAGCAACAAAGTTGTACTAGAATTCAGAAAGTAGTGCGCGGTCATCTTGGGCGTAACGGATTGTTTAAAAAAGCACAGCAAGCTGCACATCCAGAAGAGGGTGGTCATTTATTGATTAAAAAATAGGGTCGTTATGAGAGGAAGTCATTGGGCAGTTTTAGGGGTATTGACCTGGTTATGGGTAGGACCAAGTAGTGCCATCAGTCCAGCGCCAGAGATAGATTGTGAGCGGCATCACTGTACCGCCATTGTCGATGCAGGGAGCTCTGGATCACGCATTCATCTGTACAGTTATGATTTAGACGAACAAGCGAATCCGATTCGCATCAACAATGTTTATTCAAAAAAAGTCAAACCCGGATTAGCCAGCATCCCAGATGATCAGATCTCTATTGATGCGTATTTTAGTCAATTGCTGCAAGATTTTCCTAAGCAAAGCATACCAATGTATCTCTATGCCACAGCTGGGATGCGCTTGTTACCTGAGGATAGCCAAAACCAATATTATACGGATATTAAACAATGGTTTAGCGCACACCCTCAATGGTCCTTGGTAGAGGCTCGCACCATTTCTGGGCAGGAAGAGGGGATCTATGGTTGGCTAAGCCTCAATTATTATTTACAAACCTTGCAGGATGTGAGCAAACCTTTGGTCGGTTTATTAGAAGTGGGGGGCGCCTCTGCACAAATAGCGTTTCCACTTGATGAAACACAAGGTATTGATGCGAGAGATAGAACTGAAGTGACTGTGTATGGTCGACACATCACATTATTTTCACATAGTTTTCTTGGTCTGGGTGCGAATGAGGTCTTTGCTCATTCGCAAGATCTCCCGGTGTGTTTTCCGCAGGGTTATCCTCTCAAAGAGGGCGTATTGGCTGAGGGGAATGCAGCGCAATGTCAAACGAAGCTTGGACCTTTATTACAGCAAGAATATCATGTGAACGCTGTGACACAACCCGCTTTGCAACAAACCCCTATAGCAGAATGGTATACTGTATCATCCGTTAGCGTTATGGCGAGTCAATCGCCTTTCGTATTTTCAGATCAGACATTCACGGCACAAACCTTATTACAGCAAGCGGACATGCAATATTGCCAACAAACCTATCAACATTTATTGGAAAGCGATTTGGATAAAGACTATATCGCAAAAAATTGTTTACTTGCATCTTATTTCTCTGGTTTATTACTCAGTGGCTTCGGATTTTCCCCGGAGCAAAGTATTCATTATCTTCCAGAATATGATGGCAACTGGGCAGTAGGCGTATTGTTTATCCAGTAATAAATAGGATCTAAAGGAGGTTGGGCTGTTTGGCCTGAGCACCAATAACTATTTTATAGCAAATAGGAACAAAGAACTTCGCTTCGGCAACCCCTCATCCGCCCTTCGGGCACCTTCTCCCCATGTCTGGGGAGAAGGGACATCTGAAGCCGTTCTTACGAACAAATCATAACAACGCTTTTGGCAAGGATTGCTGATCTGGAAAAAGTCGTACAACAGCAGGCGGCACGAATAGCAGAGCTAGAAAAACGTCTGAACAAGAATAGCAGCAACCGTTCAAAGCCTCCATCGAGTGACGGGTTAAATAAACCGCCTTGTACGACATCGCTACGTGAAACAGGAAAGCATAACAGTGGTGGGCAGAAAGGTCATAAGGGCAAACGCTACAGCAAATCGCATCACTCTCATATTGTCAAAAAACATGTTTTGTTAAGATGTCCAGATTGTTGTTCATTACTCTCAACACCTGTGATTGGAATCATGAAGCGACAGGTTTTTGATATTCCACCACCCAAAATTGAAGTCACGGAACATCAGGCTGAAGTGAAATATTGCGAATGCTGTAAAAAAAACGATGACAGCAGAATTTCCTACAGGTGTTCATGCACCTGTCCAATACGGTGAAGTCATTTGTAGCTGGAGTTTTTATTACCAATACCAACATTTTATTCCAGAGGACAGGTTGCAACAGTTGTTTTCTGATTTTGAAATAGATGAGCAGTTGCTAGGGCCTGTTTACAATTCATCCCCGACGCCTACGTGCCGCGGCTTGTCCGCGGCATCCAGGAGATGGTCAAATTACAACTGAGCCAATTTAATTGCTCATTCAATTGATAAATAAGAACAAACTCGTAATATAACGATTCTAACG
>CAMCUM010000010.1 GCA_945878975.1 Legionella genomosp. 1 | reverse complement strand
TCATCATGATGAGCAATTTTGTCTTGTTTGCTTTTTTCACTAAAAGCCTCAGGTAGATGTGCTACAAGTTGATTTTTCCAAGCCTTAATTTGCGTTGCATGAACGCCATATTTCGATGATATTTGGGCTAAAGTTAACTCACCTTTGATTTGTGATAGACCAGTTGATAAAACACATGTGGATGAAATTATTAATTTAACTCAAGGAACCCGTGTCCAAAAAAATACACCGACCAGACACTTGATTAATCTCAAATTCATCTAAAAGGACCAGCGTTTTTAGAACCAAAGAGCCGTATTTATTGATACGAGAAATTAAATAGGCTTAGAGGTCGACAAGCATATTGACCTGCCATCCAAAATATTAGATTATATATTGATATCAGGTTGGATGGTTAACCACTTTATCCACTTCAATGCTGATAATTTCGCTCTGAAACATGGATTAAATAAACTTAATGATAAGGACAATTATGGATCTAAAATTAACCTCACTCGCTATCATCTTACTGGCCTCTGGCTCAGCAATAGCCGGTGATATGGGTGCGGCATGCCAAGAAGGCCACGTCACAGTGCCCTGTGAGAAACAAGGCTGGGCCATTAGTGCTCAAGCTTTGTACATGCAAATGACGACTGGTGCAGAATCAGCCAATTCAACACTTACCGGCTCTACTGGCTCAGTAACCAGAGGCGCCAATACACCCTATAGCTGGGGGTTTCAAGTAGAAGGTGCGCATGACTTCCAAAATGGTAAAGATCTCAATTTAAACTGGTACAGGCTGCGCAACTCTAATTCCAAAAACTTAGCTTCTCCGACTTCTATTGGTTCTATATTCAGCATATCTGATCCAGTTGGGATCTCATCTCCCAGCCCTGTTACCAATGTGCAGATTAACTCACTCAGTGTAAACAACCAAACTGGTTGGGATATGGTCAACATGGAACATGGACGCTTGATTAAGATCGATGAAGAATTTAATGCCCGCATTCATTTCGGTGGCGAATATTCTCGTGTGTATCAGGACTCGTCGTTTGCAAATACAGGAACGAGTGGTACAGCGTCTACGGCTTACTCTTTGAGTTCGAACATCACTGCAGTCTACAATGGTTTTGGCCCACGCTTAGGCTTAGACTTAGGCTATGATACTGCGGTAGGCTTAGGCTTCTATGGTAAAGCTGCTGTCGGTTTACTCGCTGGAACAGCCAATACCCATCTTACACAAACCAATACAACTAATATTAATACTAGCTTAAGCTACAGCGTAAGCAGAGTTATTACAACCACTGACGGAAGATTAGGTCTGAGTTATGGCCATGACTTTTTACAAAGTGGCGCGCTCAGCGTAGATGCAGGTTGGATGTGGGTTAATTATCTGAGCCCATTGGTCTCTCAAGGCTCTACTACCGGCGCACATAACAACAACTTCGGCGTGCAAGGTGTCTACTTTGGCGCAAAATGGCAAGTAACCCTCTAACAGATACTTCCAATCCGATCTGCCTCTTTCACTGCGCAGATCGGGCAACTTAACCCCCTATGAATCGCTACGCACCCATCAATCCGTCATTGCGCAGTAATTCCTGAATTAATTTTTGCTCTTCATGGTATGATTTTTAGGACCGTCGCCGCGAGGAACGAAGCGGTCCAGCGCCTTATGCTGCCAAGACAGTAGGCATTGGGAGGGTGTCTGAGCACTTACAATTATGCCTAGTATTTACGTAACCTATTTTTATGAATTTGCAGTTTTTTTACTGCTGCGCCTCAATCCTGTGCGCAATTTTTGACTTATTTTACTAACTTTGGAATTTGAGACAGTGCGTCCTTCGGATTTATCAATTATAGAAGATTGACTGGTATCGAGTAGAAAAATATACACAATCAAAGAACAAGCAATGCAAGCAGTAACATACCAATAAAACCCGCTTTCCATGCCCTGTGCTTTGAACCAAAACGCAATATACTCTGCAGTACCTCCAAACACAGACACCGTTACTCCATAGGGCAAACCCACCCCAAGCGTTCTAATTTCTACCGGAAAGAACTCCGCTTTCACGACCGCATTAATCGATGTGTAGCCACTCACAATCGTCAGAGCAAGCATGATATACCCAATGCAAATCAGTTTTCGGTTTCTACGCACCAATGATCTGGAGGTTTTTAGTCAACTAGGAAAGGTGGGATTGTTAGCTATGGCCGTCGAGCAGCAGCAATGGTGTTGAATGGTCTTGGTTTTATGAATAGCCGATTATCAATGACGACGCATTTTTTCAGGACAAACCGGTTGCACAGTTATTGGGAGCTGAGATTGGTGCCAAGCATCTAAATGATGATTGCTTAAGTAGATGCCTAGATAAAATTGCGGCGTATGGTACAACGAAACTCTATTCTGAAGTCGCATTTGAGATAGCTGTAGAAAAAGACATATTAGGTCAGAGAATGCATTTGGACACGACCAGTTTTGTATTACATGGTTGTTATGATGTAGAAGCACTGAATGATGCGCCGCAGCCAGCTTATGGATACTCAAAGCAAAAACGCTCTGATTTAAAGCAAGTTATGATGTCGTTAACTCAAGGTGGTGTCGCTAACATTCCTTTATGGATGGAGCCTCTGGATGGTAATAGCAGTGATAAAACCAGTTTTCACGAAACGGTGAAAAAAGCACAACAATTCACGCAGCAGCTGAACTTGATGCCAGATGGGTTATGTTTTGTGGTTGACGCTGCTTTTTATGTTCCTGAAAAACTGGCACAGTTAAATGATGTGCATTGGATAACCCGAGTACCAGCTCAGCTAAAAGAAGCGAAAAACTGGTTAAAAACATCAGCAGATGACCACGCTAGAGTGATTTATAAATATATTGGTAATGAACAATTTGATATCAGCTGGTCTGGCACTTTACAAAATGGTGCTTATCAAACTGGAGGCGTCCATTCAAACCTACAATACGAGTGGTTGTTTTTGGCAGATCTTGGATATCATTTCGATAATTGGTTGGTTTATGGAGGTATTGGGGCTGCGTTATTTAATGTCTCTGCACAATTGAATGGCGATGTACTACCTGCAGGAAATTTTAATTTTTTCTCAGTCAATCAACAGAATAATAAGAGCTTATGGGGTGGTAGCGGACATGTGGGAATCGAATATATGTTGCCGAATCGATTTACTGTGGATCTCTCTTATAATTTTGTCATCAGCCAGAAGCAAAATGTCCCATCGCTGATATTTTCTTCTGGAAATGCCAATTTTTACAGCCAATTTGTGCAAAATTTACAAGCAGTGGAGCAAGGCGTGAATGTGACCATCAATAAATACTTTAATTTTTAAGTGCGAAATAATTTTTTATATTAGACCAGCCTTGATAAACAAAATTTTGTCGTGAAGCACCAATGGAGTCTGCCCCCTTTGATGCTTTTTCAAATAATTCAAAAATAGTGAATAAGCATTTGGAATTGCCCCGAACCCAAAAAAATCTTTAAATTGAGGGTTATATTTTCTTCTAATTGCTTTTTATTCTAAATCTTTGTTATTCATTTTTCACCTCTGCTTAAGATTTAGCTCTCTTAACAGGGTGTCCAATAAATCAGAGCACGGGCAAGATGGATGTCACAAAATCAGCAAAATATTAGAGCAACCGGTTGCGCTAATTATATAATTCAATCAATATCTGTATCATACAATCTAAATAAAAAGTAAAAACGTCTATGCCTAAAATATTAATTATTTCTTCTGTCATACATGAAGACTTAGCATCTAAGCAACTGGATTTATGTTTAACACTTGTAAAAAATGCAGGCTATGATTATCAAGTTGAATTATTACAAGCGGGCACATATGAAATTCCGTTTGTAATTAATATGTATCATCAGAAAAAACCTTTTGATGGTTACATTGCCCTCGGATTAATTCTTAAAACAAATCTAGAACACTTTGATAATATTACGACTCATATTCAATACTGCTTTACCCAATTTGCTTTAAACAATATTATCGTGGGTAATGGCATTATTAGCGGATCAACGCTCGAAGAGTTAAGTGAAAAAATTCACAGTTCTAATTTGTGTCTTTCCGCTTATCCCTCTGCATTCAACGCCGTTGATTGCCTCATGAAATTGAGAAAAAAAATAGATTAGCTTGTTACATCCCCAGCACGGCATTCTGAAAGCGACGTAGTCTCTTTTGCGGAAATTGCTCTACTCATTTCGCATATAGGATCGCATTATTATGTGACGTAAGGCCTAATATAACGAAACAAAGCTCTGTATGCCGCTTTCTGTTGTACTTCTGCTGTCGCACTACAAGCCTTTTTAATCAGTTGTCGTAAATATTGTATGTCTTCTGGTTGGAACGTATTTATAAACTCGCTCAAGGCCACCGAACCACCTTCAAGTAATTTATCGCGCCACAATTCGGCAATATGAAATTGCGCTGTTTGTGCAGCACCTTCCGCTTGAAGTGCCGAAAAAGCAGTCGCTATCGCAACATGATCTGCGGAACGCATCAACTTTCCAATCAGTTGCGTTTGACGTCGAATCGCACCATGACTTTTCATGCGTTTGGCATCTTGGAGTGCTCGACGCAATCCCTCCGTTAACGGTAGCGTATCTAATACGGACGCATCAAGCTCACTTAATTGCTTGCCAAGTACTTGTAATGCATCCGCATCCCGTTTTTTTTGAGATTTAGAAAGGCTATCCTCATCCGTATCTTTCATGTTTGCTCTCTGTCATATTGATACTTGTCACTAACGAGTTGTCCACTTTTATACTATCGCTTTTTCCACCCATACCTGCGAAAAAACTTGTAAAAGAATGGCCACACTACGCGTCTTTTCGAGGTCATGAGCAAAAAAATCAAATCGCCTAAAATACCGAAAAATTATTAGCGACAAGTATATAACAGTTTTCTAGATGGGTGATAACAAAACAGAAAATGAAATACTGCCTTTGTGAACATTGTAAAATTAACATAGTTCAGTAAAATGCAGATATATTTTTTCTCTGGGAAGATGAAACGGTGTTCAAACTACCTCTATTAAAAGCCGGTGATCAGATTGAGATCATTGCACCTTCTTCACGCTGTCCTGCAGAGTTTGTCACAGGATTAAAAAACTTATTAACTTCCTGGCAATTGCATTGTATCGTAAGTGAGCATATCTTCGGCCAAGATTTATTGTGCGCTAATTCCGATCACATGCGTTTTGAGTCTTTAAAGCATGCATTACAAAATCCAGACACAAAAGCAGTTATTTGTGCGCGCGGTGGCTATGGCAGTATGCGCTTGATTCCAGAACTCGCACATATTGTACAACCCACCGCCCCTAAACTATTTATAGGTATGAGTGATATCACCGCGCTCCATTTATTTTTACAGCAACAATGGAAATGGCCAGTCATTCATGGCGCACTTGCGCCAGATAAGTTTTCACCCGAATCCACTGCCACATTAAAATCGCTCATTTTAGGTGAAGTAGAACAAATAACGTTTCGTGGAGAAGCCTTAAACATTGCCGCTAAAACACCGTCTACCATTGAGAGTACGCTCATAGGCGGAAATTTATCTCTATTACAAACCAGTATTGGCACCCTTTGGCAAATAAACGGCCGAGAAAAAATCATTTTTATAGAAGAGATTGGCGAACGTGGATATAGAGTCGATCGTATGTTAGAGCACCTACGCCAATCCGGCATTTTTAAGGATGTGGCAGCAATCCTATTGGGCGATTTCACTGAAGGGAAAGAACCAGATGGATCGTCTTTAATCAATGCAGTCTTAGAACGCTTTGCGCATTCTTGTGATATGCCCGTTATAAGGGTACAGGGCATTGGTCATGATTATATTAATTATCCTTTGCCCTTGGGAACAAAAGTTCATCTATCATCAGGAGATGAAATCAAATTAACCTGTTTTAGATAATCACGCAAACGATACCCTTTCCAGATGAGTGTTAGGGTGTAATCTAACCATTTCTTACAAGTATCTCGGTAAGGGGACGTTCTGCGTCATCGCTAGAAGAAACACGATCCTCCAATCTCTCAGCTAAAAGCCGCTCCATCGGTACGTGCTCTCTTCCTCTTGCAAGAAACAATGCCTCCCACAATTTATCGTCTGCATAGACATGCTGTTCCAAAAGATAACCAGCGATTCCAGTATAACCATTGGTAGCAGCCCACTGTAATATCGTTACCCCTCTACGATCAATATGCTCGGGATTGGCCCTATGTGCCAACAACACCTTGATTGCAGGTAACAACTGATGTTCAGTATGTCCAGAATGAGTAGTATACACGTAATTCAATGCAGTCTTATTGCTATCGTCTTCCAAATCAACCAAAGCAGGAGGGTTACGGTTTAGCAAAAACGTCAACATAGAAACATCCAAATTGCTAGCAGCCACCATCAAAGCCGTACTATTATTGATACCTCGATAGTTAATATCTGCACCTTCATGATCTAGATAATACTCAGCATCCTCAACACTCTCTTGCCGTTGAACCGAATCGAAAAAATCTGCTGACATAATGGTATCTCCTTTATTTCAGAAGGGACGCCAATATTCTAGCATAGAAAATAGAGTATATAAATGGAATCAGAATAGCCCCGTTTCTAGATTTTGCACCTCCTCTACCGTAAGATCAAAATCGTGTATTCTTAAATCATCTTGCATGTGTTGAAGGTCTGTGGTTCCTGTTAACGGTAGTATGCCAATTTGTAAAGCAAACTTAAAAATCAGTTGCGGAATAGTCTTAGCATATTTGAGTGCAAGGGCCTGGATGTCAGTATTGAACCAGATAATCTGTTTGAAAATGACTGAGAGAACTTGCAAATGATTGCTTGACTTGATTAGTCAATGAATCTGATGCCACATAAGGCAAGCGTTCATCTTGCCCCGCTAAAGAAGTGAACTTGGTTTGTAAAAACAAATCACTCCGCGCTTTTTGATGTGTTTTTAAAAATTTCTGCACCGCAAAACCGACCCCCTCCTCAAAATAATGCTTACGCTGATTAGCCGTATCAATACCCTGGAATCCGCAATGTAATGCTTGTGTTACCAAGCGCTCTGTCTCCCCTTCTTTCCAAGCCGTCCCATATAAAATAGGCGGCACAGAACAAGATTGTTGTGACTTTTCCATACTATATCCTTATTTTTGATTGCCTAAAAAGCCAGTTTTTTTCTAGGATAATATATACCTTTCACGATAGAGCAGATCAAACCGAACAAACTCTGAGGGATCCCCTAGCGCATCTGGGGCTCAGCGCAGTTGATCAAAAGAGTCACCGCAACTGTTCATATCATCTTGACGGTGCTCCATAATGTTGATCAACATTATGGCCAGCAATAGCATTATCATAAAAAGTCGACGTGCTTGCGTCAAATGGTGCTATCTTTTTGGCAACACCCATAAATATTGTAGGAAAACCTGTATGCCGCATGTCTAAGTCAATATAAGCACTTACACATACTAAACCTAGAAGAAAAAGGAATGGGTATATAGTTAAAATTCCTGCCGGTATTTCTAAAACCAGAATAAACAACACAGCTCCCCACAATACAGGGCGAATATGAGGGTTTTCCTGTAATTTTTTGGGTAATGCGTTTGCTTCAATAGGGAGTGCTCTGAGCGCCTCATTTACTCTTTCGATCTCAATACCAGACAAATTTTGACCTGAAACATGCTTTTGCACAGCTTCAAATACATCTGCAGTATGCGCAATTGCTGCGATTAAATATCCTACCTCAGATAAATCAAGCTGATTCGTTGTTTGATAAACGGGAGAACTGAACATTTCATTTTCCAGTTCAACATTCGGATTTATTCTATATGCTATTATCTTTTGGTTTAAAGAAGGATTGATGCTATATTTTAACCAGGCAAGATTTCTCAATGCAATTTCAATGTTATTTAAAAATTTAAGCTGTTCTAATTTACGTCGGTTGTTAGTATAAAATAGTCTATTAAACTAAGAAACTTCTCTTTGCAAAGTTTGGTGCAGACGATCAAATGCACCATCTTTAGAAAAAAATTTACGCGGTAGATTAGACCTAGGCGCTCGCAAAGGATAACGCTCATTTATTCCCAAGCTATACAATCTATCAATCTGCGCCTGTAATTCCCGGAATCTTTCATCAGGAATCGGTATAGTATTTAAGGTAAGTGGCATATAAATATTACTCAAAATGTGACAAATTATATCATAATAAAGCAGAATGGAAAATTTAACGCTATACTCAATTTTTCAAACCCATATGAGATCCTTGACCAGGGTAATTTATAGATACTCATGCTCTTGCCCTGGATCTTTGACGCTAAGTGAAACATGGTATAGCATTCTATTATGACGAAGATAATACCAAACAACCCACTCCCACCTCCTAAATCTCATTTGATTTTTGATTTTGACGGAACATTAATCGATAGTTTCGCTTGTCTCGTAACTGTGTTTAACGAATTGGCACTCACTCACCATTTTCGGCAAATCAAGCCCGAAGAGATCACCATGCTGAAAAATACCGATTCTAAAACGTTGATGCGCCTTTACCAAATTCCCATTTATAAAATACCGATTATCATATATCAGGCTGCACAGCAAATGAGGAACGTTTTGCTCACATTACAACCTTTTGCAGGCATGCCACAAACCATCTCCAAGCTCCACGAAGCGGGATATCGTCTCAGTATCGTGTCCTCGAACTCTGAACAAAACGTCAAAACTTGGCTAGAGCACCACCATTTGATGCATTTTTTTCATCATATTCAGCACGCACCCTATTATTATGGCAAATCCAAGACACTCAAACAGGTCCTCAAACAAACCCAACATACCAAAGAAAAGACGTGTTACATTGGTGATGAAACACGTGATATCGAAGCGGCAAAACAAACTGGTATTGATTGCATGTCAGTAACATGGGGGTTTCATTCAGAAACACTGCTCATGCAATATCAGCCTCAGTATTTGGCTTACCACCCTGCAGATATTTTAACGGCTTTTTTAGGCGGTTAATTCATATTATCCGACAAGCCAATGAGCTTTGGTGGGCATTTATAAGCATTACCCACATTGGTAACATTCGTCTGCGAGGAACTGCCGCTCATGAAACCACCTCGGTCATAAGTAGCTTGCATTGCGCCTGTGATCCCAGCTCTGGTTGTCACCAATTGCACATAATTCGCACCCGCTGCATAAGCTTTATTACGAAGGTCATTCATCGCACCTTCTTCTAAATGTGCATTCGAGGTGTAGTTTCCTACGAAAAAATTACCTTGATTGCCAATAACCTGATCAACATATTGACACCCTTTTGGAGCAGCATTAGGAGATACAATCACGTGACGCGCTTCAGGATTGACAACGATCGCAGCACATCCGGTCAAAGATGCTAGAAAAAAAACAGCAGAAATTTTATATGACGGTACAACATGTTCTACTCCTAGTACGGTTATTTGCTTGCGCATTATAAATTACCATGACTGAATTACCAACTCTTTACGTAATGTAGCAAACTGCATTTTAATCATTTCCAATAAGTAATCCGCATCCCCTTCCCACCGTAAGGGTTCTCCAACCACCACATCAATCACAAAAGGAACCAACAACGAATCCTCTTTTGGCAAGGCTTTCCCCAAACCATGAAGAAAAATCGGATACATGGGCACTTCCGGATTCTGTTTCGCTAAATGCGTAATACCGCGTTTCAGTTCGCTCAAATTTTCTGGTTCGCCACGTGAGCCCTCTGGAAAAAAAATAACCAACTGCTTCGCATCCAATGCCTCTTGAATTTGTGCAAACGGATTTTTTTTGCTTGGACTCAGTTTGCGGTGAATGGGAATAATGCCAATAATTGCTTGCGCAAACCAAGCTAATATTTTATTTTTTAAAAAATAATCTGCTGCTGCAACAGGGCGAATTTGTTTTTTGATACGCCAGGGAAATAACGTCATCAAAACCATGGTATCCAAATGACTATTATGATTAGCAATTAAAATAGCAGGTCCTAGCTCCGGTAATCGCTCTCGATGCCGGATATGCAACCCTAACATCAAACAAATAATGGGCCTGACTAACCACTGAAAAAATCCAAAGCGTAAGACGCGCTCGCATACACGCAATCCCCTTTGAAATTTAGGCTTAATAAAGAAAATGATGTTCATATTTAAACGATGTACTCAGACTGTTTGCGGGGTGTCAAAAGCCACCCAAAGCGGGAGATATATCATTCTCCACTATGGGTGTCAAAAGCCACCCATAGTGGAGAATGATATATCTCCCGCTTTGGCATATATGGTTTAGTGCTGGCATGCTCGCTCTTAAATAACGTCAAACCCTCTTTCAACGCATTATATGACTCTCGATCTGGGTTCACTAATTGAGACATCCCTCGCGCGCCCATAGCATAATAAAATACCAGTGCAGACACCACCATCGCAACCACCAAAGCACATGCCAAGGGGGAGCTCAGAAACGAAATATGTAATGCCAACATGGCGGTTTTCGCCATAAAATAACTATCAGCAACACTCGATAATCCGCCAAAAAGTACAACACCGTACTCCACGGCCATTCTAATTTTAGGACGTGAATAGTCACCCATCGTCGCATGTTTCTTCAATAAATGTGCATTGAGTAGCTCCAAAGCTCTACAATATTGACCATACGTACCCTGGTCCCAGTCAAGTGTTTCTCTCCTGTTCAACAGGATATTAATCTCAATACTAGCCGTTAATTGTTGTGCATAAATTTCATTCAGAACACAAGCGCCATTATCAGAGAAAATAATGCCCATTGCTTTCCTGAGAAAAGACACTTCAAAAGCATAAAACAACAAAGCATCTAATAAACTATATATGGTCGTCAGCGCATATAATGAAACATTCCCGATTCCAGGAATCAATGCAAACAAATTAGAACCAAATAAAAAACTGCCTGCCGCTTTCTCGAAGAAACCAAAAATCATGCAAAATTGGTAAGAGATCTTTAACAGTACTTGTTGATAATCAGAAGATTGCGAAGTCTCTCTCGCGATCGGTCGGATAGGTCTATTATATTGAGCACGCAATTGTTTCTCAAGCACTTGTAGAATGATTAGTTTGCGCGTTTCAGAATCTTGATTACCTAAAACCTGATCCAAAGTCCGAAATTCATTGATTAAGTCGCTAAGCGAGGCGCTAGAATATTTCTCAACATAATCTTGGGGGATTGTTATCATAATATCGGGCATGACAAACCTTTTTCGCATTAATATGAGCATTATACACTAAAATTGAACAGAAATATACTCAAAAATTTGACAATTATCTTACATATGCTATAAAAATTAAATGTATTGCATAATTTAAAGGCGCAAATAATGTCAAACAAACGATTTGCTGAACGCTTAAATGCAGAATTAGACGAAATAGGCATGCCACAGCGCAACTCTGAGCGCATTGAGAATTTTGCCAAATTCATTCATATACCCAAATTCCAAGCACAGGCTGTGTTGAATGGCACAGCCATTCCTGATGAGCAAATCTTAAACTTTCTTGCTCATCAATTAGAAGTCAGTGTGGCGTGGCTGCTGGGTAAAGACGATCAGAAACATTAGGGTCTCCTGACAATGCCTCTCTAGTACTCTTTCAAAAGGAATGTGATTGATTGGCGCTGAGATTGTGTTCAGATTTAAACGATGAGATGGATGCAATCTAAGATGTCAAGCGATCGTATTCCCTTGGAAAAAGTACTAAGGTTTTGCGAACCGCGCGACTCTGATATGACAATGCGCTGCTGAAGGGTGTTTGTTGAAATAATCTTGATGATAAGCTTCTGCCACCCAAAACGTTGTCACAGGATTCAGAGCCGTAGCCACCACATAACCATTCTTTTGCAAACGATTGATAAGCTGGTTTGCTTGCTCATATTGCATGGCATCATAGTAAAATACAGCACTGCGGTATTGAGAACCCCTATCCGGGCCTTGTCCGTCGCGTTGACAGGGATCATGGAGCTCAAAAAAATGCATTAAAATCGTACTGTAATCCGTTTTTGTCAGATCATAAACAACTCGCACGGCTTCATAATGTCCAGTCTGCCCTGTACACACTTCAGAATATTGCGGAGACAATGTTTGCCCACCGCAATAGCCCGATTCTACTTTTACCACGCCTGGCACTTGCTGCAAAGCATGTTCAATTCCCCAGAAGCAGCCCCCAGCAACCAACGCTTCGGCTGTATCCAAAGTCTGTTCATCCTGAACAAAATCCAATGCAAGTGAATTCACACAGTAGCGCTGCGAACTTGCGGTAAATTGCTCTCCCAAAAAAATATGCCCCAAATGCGCCCCACAACGACTACAACTTATTTCTGTGCGCATACCATCTGGATCAGGAGAACGCCGAACTCGTTGTAAAAGATCAGCATCAAAACTTGGCCAACCACATCCCGCAATAAACTGACTAGACGCTCTGAATAATGCCAGACCACAACGCCGACACAAATAAGTACCTTGCGTTTGCACCGTATTGTACTCACCGCTATAAGGCGCTTCGGTCGCTTGCTCGCATAGGATATGTTGCGCAGATGGGGTCAAACTGGCTAGTTTATCGAGGTAGGTCATGATTATCCTTGAAAGCGTTGGTTGGCTCCTTTGGGTTTGGCATTTTTTTCAATATACCGAATGATCTTGCGCGCAATATCAATCTGAGTCGCACGCTCAATCCCTTCCAAACCAGGAGAAGAATTGATTTCCAACACCAAAGGACCTTGATGAGAGCGAACCAAATCGACACCTGCGACTTTTAAACCCATTGTTTTGGCAGCCGCCACAGAAATACGTCGCTCTTCGGCGCTAAGTTTCACTTTCAGCGCTTGGCCACCCTGATGGACATTAGCCCGAAACTCCCCTTCTTTAGCTTGGCGTTTGATAGCCGCTACCACGGTATCACCAATCACTAAACAGCGGATATCCGTCCCACGTGATTCTTGAATAAACTCTTGCACCAGAATATTGGCATGCATTTCTTTAAACGCATTAATAATGCTCACAGCAGATTGATGACTATCCGCTAAAATCACGCCTTTCCCTTGCGTGCCTTCTAGTAATTTGATCACCAATGGCGCCCCTCCTACCATACGGATCAGATCTTCCGTATTATCAGGAGACTGCGCAAAACCTGTTAATGGCATCGGAATCCCTTTTCTAGCTAACAATTGTAACGAACGGAATTTGTCCCTGGAACGTGCAATCGCGATAGACTCATTTAACGTGTACATACCCATCGTTTCCATATGGCGCAACACCGCTGTACCATAGAAGGTATTCGAAGCACCTATACGCGGAATCACTGCATCAAAATTATTTAAAAATACACCCCCGCGGTAATGTACCGTCGGATTTGAAGCTGCCACATTCATATAGCAATACAACGGGTTGATCATACTCATTTCATGCCCCGCTTCATTGCCAGCTTTCATCAAGCGTTGATGACTATATAAATTCGGGTTCGTTGCCATAATAGCAATTTTCATACTACTTATTTCCTTATTTTAGAGTGGTCACCAAATACTGATAATCTTGTACCAAACCGTCTGCTTGATGTGGAGGCGTAAAAAACGCTACCAATTCGCCATGGGGATTCAACAACATAACGGCCCCAGTGTGCTCAATACTATAATCGTTTGTACGGTTTTGTGCACTAGATTTCACATGGGTATAAGCAACACCTAAATACCGCGCCAAATTTTTTGTTTCACGCTGTCCACCACTAGCACCTAAGAAATGCGGATTGAACGATTGTACATACTCTTTCATTCTAACGAGATCATCTCGTTTGGGATCTAGCGTCACCATCACGATCCATGGCGAAGGTAAATCCGAGTGCTGAGATAACAAACGATACATTTTGGCTAACTCCGCCATCGTTACTGGACAAATCGTAGCACAATGCGTAAATCCAAAGAATAAATAGGTCCAATGCCCCTGCAAATGCTGAGAATCGATAGCATAACCCTCTGTTCCCTCCAAAGAAAATGCAGGCATTGGGCGCGGTTTAGTCAAAATAGTACCATATGGAACATACTGCACTTTGCTAAATTTTCTCCATAGTTGCTGCGTAGCTATCCCCAAACCAATCGCACAAACCACGAATAAAGTTCTCCAGAGCACGGCATGATTCTGAGATTTTTTCACAACCTATCCTCCTTTTTAGAAATAGTGGTCCATTAACAACAAAACGAATAATAGGAAAAGATAAATGATTGAAAATCGAAACGTCTGCATGGCGATTTGCGGCGTTTCACGATACAACAATAAGATAGCCCAATACATAAAGCGCATGCCTAAGAGCAATGCTCCCACACCATATATCCACCCGCTCATACCTACTACACAAGGTAGTATGCTGACCAATATCAGCAAAATGGTATATAACAATACATTAATTTTGGTATAACGGATCCCATGCGTAACCGGTAACATAGGGATATCTGCGTTCTGATAATCCTTAAACCGATGAATCGCCAAGGCCCAAAAATGGGGCGGTGTCCAAATAAAAATAATCAAGACCAGAAGCAACGCATGTGGGTCGAATTGATTGGTCACAGCAGTCCAACCTAAAAGAGGTGGCGCTGCTCCTGCTAAGCCACCGATCACAATATTTTGTGGTGTGGCCCGTTTGAGATAACCCGTATAAATACCAGCGTAACCGATCAAAGTCAGAAAAGTTAACCACGCAGTTAACGGATTCACCCATACACATAATAAACTCAACCCGCAAACACCCAGGAGACTTGCAAAACCGATTGCTCGATAAACTGTGATCCGACCTTGCGCAATAGGTCGTTGCTGCGTACGCGCCATGATCGCATCAATTCGACGATCCACAATATGATTCACGGCTGCAGCGGCACTCGCAACCAGAGCAATCCCCAGCAAACTTACCAATAATAAATGAACCGTAACGTGACCAGGCGCCAAATACATACCGACGACGACAGTGACTAACATCAAAGCGACGACACGTGGCTTGCACAAAGCCAGATAATCGCGCCAAATGAAGGTTTCGCTTTTAAGCATAGCGAGCATGTGAAGGACCTCTCAAATAAAAATGTAAACTCAAAACAGCAGCAAACAACAATGCGGCCATCCCATTATGAGCGACCGCAACCCATAAAGGTAACCAATACACCACATTCGTGATACCCAATGCGATTTGAAGAAGTAAGCACGCCAAGACCGCGCTCACCACGTAGCGAATCGATTTACTTTGCACCATGCGCAACAAACATGCCGCCAAGCTAAGTAGATAGACGAAAGTAACCGCTGCACCAAAACGATGCACCATTTGAATGGTGACACGACTCATGCTATCCAAGAGGCCTCCTTGGTAATTTGTCCCAATAGCTGACCACAACTGAAAACTATGCTGCCAAGCCATCGTCGGCAACCAATGACCATTACATTGTGGAAACCCCATACAGGACAGACCCGCGTAATTGGCACTCACCCATCCCCCTAACGCAATCTGGCAAAACACGATACCCACAGCGACTTTGACCCATACGCGCCAATATGACCCTTGCTGAGAAGATGCCGTGGCATACAGTAACAAATTCAAATACACCAAACCGCCAAAAAGTAATAAACCCCCTAATAAATGCCCCATCACAACAACAGGCAGTAACTTCAAAGTCACGGTCCACATCCCTAAGGCCGCTTGAAATCCAATCAAGCCTAACAAGATCAAAGGAAGCGCACGCGGGGCACCCTGACGACGATAACGCCAGGCAAAGAGATTGATTCCAACAATCAGCAAAACCAAAGTGCCAGCAACATAGCGATGCAGCATTTCAGTCCAAGCTTTACGCGTTTCTAATGGCACATTCGGATACTGTTGTTGCACCATATGTTGCTCTGTTCCGCTTGCTGGCACCATCAATCTACCATAGCACCCCGGCCAATCTGGACAACCCAAACCAGCATTTGTCAAACGCGTATAAGCACCCAGCATCACAACAAAAAACGCTAAAATCATAGCCAACGTAGCTAAAATGCGTAATGGTTTCATTTGTCACGCACCATTTTTTGTAAATCTTCAAAAATATCATGCATCGATTGATCCTTCGTATAAGATAAAATCACAAAATGTTGAGGATTCACTAAATAAATAGCCGGTTGTATCCCGAGTTCTGTCGTATCCTCTTGGGTTAAATTAATCAGGTTACCATCCATTTTATGCAATAAATTCTGAGTCCTCGGGGGTACAACCGCGGAGTTTGGTATTGCCAAAATCAGATCAACGTAATACAAACGCCGACCTAATGCCAAGCGCATGCGCGCCAAATCATCTAAATGATGCGTGCAATCCTGCGTACAGTCTTGTGGGCTCCAATATAACAACTGCCATTTCTCTTCGCGATACTTGCTATGCAATAGAGGAGGCGGTTGCAATAATTGTCCATGATTCGTTCTACCACTGATCCAAGTTGGATGTAGATAGACCATATATGCCAGCAACCCAGGTGCCGTAAACAAAACTATCAACAAACACATCGTTATATAAGCACGTTTCATGTATTTCTCTTTAAATTCAATGCGATATACATCACTACCACTCCTAGCGCAAAAACAAACCATTGCACAGCATAACCAATATGCCGCGTAGCGCTGCCTGCCACAATAGGCCAATCGCGCACATAAGGGCTCTTAGACTCTGCCGACTGACGAATAATAAACGGATATACCGATTTATGCAAAAAATGACTGATTGTTATGACATCTAGTGTTTCTATAATAACCATATTTTGCTTTTTTTCTTCTATTCCCGATCCCAACACCCATTGATGTGACGACGGGTAGTAAGCATTGCCGGAGTAAAATAAATGATGAGGCAACCCGGTGAGATCAGGTAAAGTCAAACGACTAGGATCAGCCAACACCCATCCATGATCGACCAAAACCACTTTGCCATCAGTAAGTAACAATGGGGTTAAAACATCATAACCAAACTGATGAGCATGATGTTGATTGTCCAATAAGAACGTTACAGGTAAGCGAGCCTGACCTTGCACCTGCACACGCTGGTATTGTTGCACAGAAGAACCAGGTATCCGCGCTGGAGAGCGCTGCATCTGGGCCTGATACATCGCTATCCATTGCCGTTTTTCCGTTGCGCGATGGATTTGCCAAACACCTAATCTCACAAATAATAAGATGCTTAAAATAGCCAAACCCAGCATTTTCCAAGAAGACGTGAAAGAAACACGAAAAACAGTTACACTGAACATATCATATCTCGCTATGGGGGTTAAACGATGCTAGTCAAAATTATTGTTATCGCAGCTATGATCGCTATCATTGTTGCACTAAGCTCTGGATTGATTTTTCTCGTACGCGATAAAGGGCAATCAAAAAGCACAATCAGAGCATTGACGTGGCGCATTAGTTTATCATTATTACTCTTTATTTTTCTATTCTTAGCTTATAATCTTAATTGGATAGCCCCACATGGTATTGGCTGAGGGACATTATGTTAGCAAAAAAATGGTATAAACTGGCTTATATGCTTATAGTATCGTGCAATTGCTGGTATCCGGTACATGCCGATACGATGGACCACTACATGAATATTGTCAACAATATTCCTAAAATGGAAATCAAAGCAGATGGACAATCACAAGTTTGGGCAAAGTCAGCACGAAATGTTTTACTTCTCACGTGTGAATCCGTGGCAGAAAGTATGGTGATTGCCAACACAAACGCACAGCAACAAGGTGCGCCTTTGTTTTGTTTGCCTGCGAGTGTCACACTGGATGGTAATATGTTGATCAATTTGATACAACAAACGTACAACGACTTATCAGGCCAAGAAAGTGCTAAAGCAAAAATGACGGTTTCTGAGGTAGCACTGATAGGACTGAGTCATACGTATCCTTGCTCCAAACAAGCCCATCTAGGGCGTGTCATCAATTAGTTTTTCGAAGCGAAAATTGAGATAATTTGCTCAAATTTTAACTTGAATGAGGCGAATAGCCAGCTCTATTTAACGAATTCAAGCTGAAATTTGAGCAAATTAGCTCGGTTTGCAGCCGAAAATACTAATTGATGACACGCCCTAGTACATGGCTAAGTGCTTCAGCGTTTTTATCTGTAGAAAGCTTACACGTTTATTTTGAATGGAAATGATTTTATCACACCTTAATTGTGTGAAAATTCTACTAACTGTTTCTGCCGTCAATCCAAGATAATGCCCTATATCTTGGTAGGTTATAGGCAGTAAAAATGAGGGATGCTCGCCATTAGCACGCAGTCTCTCACCCATATCAAGCAACCATGCACACAGGCGCTGTTGCGCGGAACTAAATTGCAGATAAGCACCTGCCGCTATTTGACGACTCATTAAATCCAGCATCAGTGCCAATAAACTAGGTTCCAAATGTAGCAATTTCAAAAAATTCTGGTAGGGGATTTCGCACACAATCGTTTCAGTTAAAGCAGTAGAATCATAAACGTAACGCTTATTATAAATGGCATCACTGCCATACACTTCATTCTTTAAATAGAGACCATGAATCATTTCTTTACCAGTTTGACTGGTTCCATGCGTCTTTAATGCGCCACGCTGAATAGCGTATAAATGAGTAAAGGTGTGACCAGGATGATGCAATACTTCATGCCGAAACAGCGATTCCTAACACTGCACGTAAATTACTTATTTGCACAGCTTCTTTGTTGGACGGAAGCAATCAACAAATTATTTCTGATTTACTAAATAGAAACCCTGGACTAAGCCTCGTGTATCGATTCAAAGAATCTCTACAACAGATTTGGGAGAACAATAAAACCAATCAACAAGATCTCATTCATGCAGTCAAAGAATGGATTGCGGAATCAGAAAAATCCGGAAACACTCAGCTAGAAAAATTTGCAAATAGTATGCCTTATTACACTGTAAGATAGTCTATTCCCAAGAAACTTCAAAATACGTTTTGACGCTTCTTGGGAATATTATATACCTTTCACGAATGAGTTTTAGGTTTTTATGCTATCGCCTAAAATTCATCCGTAAAAGGTATACTTGCATACACAGTTTCATCAGTATCTATTTTGATCGAAACTTCGTTTCATTTACACCATTAGGCCGCATGTCAGAATAGTGCTCCCGAACAAATTTGAATAAACCTTGCTGAAGCAAAGCCTCTTCTTCACGATTAATATATGGGAAATAGTGATGCGCTTCATTCATCAGGGACATAATCTTACTATTCTTCTTATAATCAGGATTTTCTTGCATTGCTAACTTTAATTTACTTAATAAAGAGGGGGTTGGGTAAGCTAAAAAACTCCCCAATGCGGTAGTCACTGGGTGCGCTCGCCCAAGTCTTGTCACTTGTTTGCATTTTTCGATCAAGGTTTGCAAAACTTCTGGTGTAAACAAAACTGGCTCAACCACACAATGTGCTTGCGCTTCTTCAACTGTTTGAATTTTATGATTCAATTCCGCTAGCTCTTTCTGAATATCTTTTATGTCTACAGCGTACTTACCGAGTACTTCTCTCATGTCATCATACTCAGGTAACATCCCATTTGCTTCTATTTTTTTACGGATTTCTCTTGAAACATATCCACCATAGGACGTGCCAGATATTTGGGTAAACCGCGACTTGAAGGGAATCATTGCAGTCTCTATGCGCCTCAACTCATTATTTAATTCCACTCTTTGATCAGTCAAACTATCATGTTGCGCGTTCAACTCCTCTAACGAATTCGAGATGCTATGGAAATAATGTTGCTGAATGTCTTTAATGGAAGGTAATTCCATTTCTTTCACCCAACCGTCCAGAATACGTGCATCCACTTTACCAACCTCTTCCACAAGCTGAACCAACTCTCTCGATTCCAAATAGGTGAGATCTGCGTCCATAGCAGTTTTCAGAGCTTGCAAACTCACATCTGTCCGATAAACCAAGAAATAATGTAGTGCTTTGCTCACCGGATGTGACAATCGATCACAAGCCCGTTTTAAGTCACATATTTTGGCATTTTCACTATGTTGCCTTGCCAAAGCATGGATTCTTTCCAGTAGCTCAGCATGGTCACCTGTCATAACATCCCGGTGCAGCATGAGCAAATGACTTATCTCTGTCGTTAATTTATCTCGCTCTCCCACTAATTTATCCAGGGTTTTGCGTACTGCCGGATTATTTTGGCGCTGTAATTGACCATCAGTGTCTTCAATCACATCTTGCAGTGCTGTCAGAGCTTCTTCCTTCAAAGCCAAAAAATCAAATAAAGCCTGTTCTCTATTGTTTTGTATGAAAATAGCCGGATAGATTGCGTTGGCTTCCCAAACAATATCGCCCAGCACACGGTCGTGGAATAAATCTCTGCTTTTAGCCAGTTCTGCTTGCAAAGCTTGCAAGCTTACCTCGGTTTGGTGTGATAAAAAAGCGAGTAATTTTGAAACAATCGGATGGGTCAGTTCGATACAACGGGCTTTTAAAGTCGCTAATTTTTCTTGATTCGCTTCTCTTTGTGCCGATAAAAAATCTTTCGGTATAGGATCTGGAATATAATGATCCAACAATCCAGACAACCCATTCACCAAATTTTCTATTTTTTTGTTCAGTTCAAAAATATAGCTATTTAAAACATCACGCTGCTCTATATGATGCGTCAACTGCTGCGCAATTTCTTCTCTATCATGTGGATCACCTGCTTCTAATCGATGGTACTGCGCATCAACATGCTCAATAACAGCTTTTAAATCAGCTAATTCTTTGGTTCTTTGGTTGATTTCATCAGCATGCATTTTGATGGTATCAATCGAATCTTGCGCCAAGGACAATTGGGCATGCACCGCTTCGTCTTGTTCACGATACGTTACTTTCACATCCTCTTTTTTTTGCCTTAGCTGGCTCAGTTTCGTCTCTTTTCCTTGCACCAAGACACGCCAAATTTCCCGGAAAACACCCACAAAAATGAATAGCCAGTAGCGCCGTTTCGCCCAACGAATACTGGTACGCTGTGCTTCATATGTTTCTGTAGCCTTTGCATATTCCTCTGCAATTTTTATTTGTGCTATCAGCAGCTCTTCTAAACTTTTTTCGCGCAAGCTTTTCAAATACATCGCTATTTTTTCATCACTATAGGCATTCATATCATCTGAATCAAAGTCTGCATTTCTAGATTGGACCATGGCAAAAATTCCAAATTAACACACATAAGATAAATATAGTACATCTGCGTTGATTATCCAGAAATAAGATCATGACACCTGACAAACGGTCACGCTTATATTTTAGCGCGCATCGCATGCTCGATATTCCAGCCCCCTCCCAATGCTTTTATCAAGTTCACAGAAGCCATCTGTCCTTGAATTTTAAGTTCAATCAAACTCAACTGGTTCTGCAATGCCTGATCTTCAATGGTATAAACCCCTAGATACGTATCCATCCCATTCAGCATCCGTTGCTGGGCTTGATACAGCGCGCGAAAAGCCGCGGTGGTTGCAGCGTTTTGACTGGTTATTTCTTGATGTAATCGATAGGTTGCCACCAAGCCGTCTTCCACTTCTTGATAAGCGGTTAATACCGTTTGCCGGTAGTTATTGACGGCTTCATAATAAGTCGCTTTAGCCTGTTTCAAATTTGCTTGCAAATAGTAACCATCAAAAATAATTTGATCAATTTGCGGAGGAAGCATCATGATGCCAGAGGGTGGCCCAAGCGACCAAATCAAACTAGGATTGGAAAACAATTGCGCGGTTGATTGTGATTGAGCCCCCACCAAAGAGCTGATATTGAACACCGGGAAAAATGCGGCACGTGCTACACCAATTGATGCATTCGCAGATTCTACCCGTTGTGCGGCCGCTGCCACATCCGGTCTTCTTTGTAATAAAGCAGAAGGTACATCTGGGGATACTGGCACAAAACGCATGGGCACTTGAGCCGGTTTGAGGTGAAAATTAGCAGGAATTGCGCCGGTGAGCACCGCCAAAGCGTGATCCAATTTCGCACGGGATAAGCGCATATTGGTTGCTGCTGTTTTGGATTCCTCCACTGTTTTGATAGCTTGATCTTCTTCTAATGCAGACAACGCGCCACCCACATGCAATTGATGAATTAAAAATAATGCGTGGCTATTAGCTGCCACAATTCTATCTAAAGCCTTTTGCTCTTCATCTTCTCCACGTAATTGAAAATAAATACTCGCTAAACTCGCATGCAAACTCAAATCTACTGCTGCCCAATCAAATTCACTGGCCCTTGCAGCATGCGTACTGGCAGAGACGCTATTTCGAATAGCGCCCCACACGTCCACTTCATAGTTTAACAAAGCCTGTAGCGCGAAAGTATTATAAAGGAATTGGGTAGCAGTATACACATTCGCAATCTCAGCTGAATTGTTCTGCCGCGAAGCCCCTCCTATGCCTTGAATCGTTGGATACAAAAACGAACGCGCTGCTTGAGCAGAAGCACGCGCTTCTTGGAAACGAAAAAACGCTTGATCCAAGGTAGGATTAGACCGAGTCAATTGCTCTTCTAATTCATTTAATACAGGATCGTGAAACACCGACCACCAGCGACAATGTTTTCTTTCTGTCGCTAATTTTGGTTTCGCCATCACCCAACGAATACCCTCTTTGTACTTTTCTGGAACTGGCATCACAGGCTGCTGATATTTCGGTGCAAAAGAACAACTGGTTGCCACCAATAGGCCCCCTAAAAGTCCTAGCCAACGTATCTTCATAATGATGTTTTAATGTTAGATGCCACCACTCGGACAAGTTGGCCAGAATACAGGGAATCTGGTGGATTCAGAATAATACGCTCCCCAGGCAGAATCCCATGATCAACTTGCACTGATTTACCAAAATCCGTACCAATTTCAATGTTTTTTAATACCACATGATTCGTGTCATCCACAACAGCAACTTGCAATCCTGCTGCTTGAAAAACCAAAGTATTGACCGGCAGTATCACAGAACCCTCTGAATGTGTGATAGGAAGCTCAACCATAGTATACCCCCCTGGGAAAAGCGTTCCATCGCGATTGTCCACCCAAAACTCTGCCTGCAAAGTCTGCAAAACCGAATCAATATTTTCAGCTGTCTTCATCAACTTTCCAGTAAAAACACGTCCTGGATGTTCAGCAAAGCGCATATAAACAGTCATATTAGGCGTAATTTTAGTGGAATACGTTTGTGGCACATTCACGTACAAGCGTAATTTATCCGACTGAACAATCTGAAACAAAGGCTGGGCTTCGGCAGGCTCAGAACCAATGTTAATCAGATCACCAATATCAGTCAGCCGTGAGGTGATCACCCCATCAAATGGCGCTACGACTGTTTCAAAATCGACGTAAGCTCGCAATTTATTGAAATTCGCTCTGGCTTGAAACATGGCAGCGGTCAAAGCCGCCGCACCGTAAGTTTTATCATCTGTTGCTTGGCGAGATACAGAATCTGTTTTTAATAAATTCACCCAGCGCTTTGCCGTGATTTGCGCCAAATCATTCTGTGCTGTGGCAACTTTCAAATACGCTTCTGCCTCATACAATTGCGCATCTAGTTCAGGCCGATCTATCACTGCCAACACATCGCCCTTATGCACATGATAACCAATATCCACGTACCAAAATTTGAGATATCCTTTTGCCCGCGCATAGACAGTGGCGCCATGCCAAGGCATCACAAACCCTGGAAGATAAATTTTTTCAGCCACAGCACCCGCTTTGGCAGGTATCGTTCTCACTAAAGGGATAGCATTGTCTAACGTTTGTCGCTTAAGATGCTGCGCCGCTACCATGCGAAATACAAAAATCACCACGACCAAAGAGACCACCGCTATCGCAATCCATTGCCATCGATGCCGCCGCCAATTTAAATTCTCATATATATCATCAAACATAGGCTGGTTCCTTTTCGGCACGCTTACTATGAAAAATTTTAAACATAGTTGGCACAAAAAATAAGGTCGCTATGGTTGCAAAAGACAAGCCACCAATCACTGCTCGTCCCAAAGGCGCATTTTGTTCACCCCCATCCCCTATCCCCAACGCCATGGGTAACATGCCAATTATCATGGCCATTGCTGTCATGATAACCGGACGTAACCGCGTGACCCCGGCTTCTAAAACTGCGGCGTGCGGCAATTGGCCTGCTGCCAAATTACTACGCGCAAAACTCACTAATAAAATACTATTTGCCGTGGCCACCCCCATACACATAATGGCACCCGTCAAAGCTGGCACACTTAAAGGGGTATGCGTTAAAAATAGCATCCAAGCAATCCCAGCCAAAGCAGCTGGTAATGCAGTAATAATGATAAAAGGATCCAACCAAGACTGAAAATTAATCACAATAATCATATAAACTAAAATAACTGAAAAAATCAATCCAAAATACAAGGTATGAAAGGTACTTTGTTGTGTCGCAATTTGTCCACGCACAAAGATTTGTGAACCCGCGGGTAATTCTTTATCCATGTCTTTAATGATGCGATTCAAATCGGAGCCCACAGCACCCATATCTCGACCATCTACACCGGCCAAAATATCTAACATCGG
This sequence comes from Legionella genomosp. 1, assembly GCA_945878975.1. Taxonomy (GTDB): domain Bacteria; phylum Pseudomonadota; class Gammaproteobacteria; order Legionellales; family Legionellaceae. The sequence goes on along the minus strand of CAMCUM010000010.1, from coordinate 35,983 downwards.
TTGCACATTATAATGTGAGACCACCAAAGGCACGCCTATCCGCTTGACACTTGCCATAGCACCCAAAATTTGGGGTGCTGTACTGACATTCGCATTGGTAATCGGCATATTTAATAATTCCTGCAACGTATCTATTTCGTATTGTGGCATTTGAGTAGTGATTTGATAGTTCATTTGATTATCAGGATCGACCCAAAAATTAGGCGTCGTTTGAAAAGCACCCGCCAGAGAAATCATCAAATTATTACCGATATCCTGCAAGGTGAATCCGAGCTCTTTGGCTCGCGTTCTATCTACATCCAAAAACAATGCTGGATACTGATCTGACTGTCGAATTCTAGTATCTACGAGACCAGGAATCGTGCGGATCTTCTCTAACAATTTCCGTGCATAATGATGATTTTCCTTATTCCGCAGTCCAGAAATTTGAATATCGATATCAGCAGGATGACCAAAATTAAGAATTTTCCCCACAATATCCGCCGGTAAGAATGCAAAATCAACTGATTGAAATGTTTCGTGTAATTTCTTTCGCAATTGGTGGATATACATTTGCACTGGATGATGATGTTCTTTCAAAGAGATAAACGTATCGGTATCGTTTGCACCATTGGTTCCAGTATCGTTGTAGGATAAATTGATAGAACTAAGAGGGATACCAATGTTATCCACCGTAGCCTCCAATTCGTCTGCTGGGATCACTTCACGAATCACCTCATTCACTTCTGCAACGAGTTTCGCTGTCTCCTCAATCCTGGTACCTGGTGGTGCAGAATAATGTAGCATGATTTGTCCAGCATCGACCTTAGGGAAAAAATCAGCCCCCAAAGCTGGCCACAATATCAGCAAAGACAATATTGCCAAACCCAAAAATACAGAAGCGAATTGCTTTTCGTTCTGTAAGATCCAATCAAGTTTCTCTTGATAACGCCCTTGGAGACGTTTAAATTTTTCATCAAACCATTGGTGGAATTGCCCTAGACGCGATTGCTTATGTGCCGTACTCGCATGTTCTCCTTCCAACAAATAAAGCGCCATCGTAGGCAGCAAGGTACGCGACAATAAGTAAGAAGCAATCATTGCAAAAATCACTGCTTCAGCCAACGGCACAAATAAGTACCCAGAAATCCCATCCAGATAAAACATAGGTATGAACACAATACAAATACACATCGTCGATACAATCGCTGGGATCGCAATTTGTTTGGCACCTTCTAAAATTGCTTCTTGCAACGGCTTACCTTGTTCCAAATTCCAGTTGATATTTTCAATAGCAACCGTCGCATCATCCACCAAAATTCCCACAGCCAAAGCCAAGCCACCCAAAGTCATAATATTGATGGTATTACCCAAAGCAGCCAACGTAACCAAAGATGCTAAAATAGATAATGGAATAGAAATGGTAATAATCAATGTGGAGCGCAGGCTACCCAAAAACATCAAAATCATCAACCCGGTTAAACAAGCTGCAATGATTCCTTCGGTAACCACCCCTTTGATAGCCGACGTCACAAATATCGCCTGATTACCTGCCATAGACAAATCAAGTTCTTTGGTTAAGCTCGCTTTGATCCGTGGAATCATCGCTACCACACGATTGATGATATCGAGCGTAGAGGCGTTACCCGTTTTTTCTACGCTTAACATGACTGAGCGGATCCCATTGTGATTCACAATATTGGTTTGCGGTGGAAACCCATCGCGCACATGCCCCACATCACGCATATAAATCATTTTATTAGGCGCGGCCATGACTGGCATGTAATTCAAATCTTTAACTTTAAGAGGACTATCATTAAATTTAATAATATATTCCATTTGGCCAATTTTTTCAGTACCACCAGGGATGATCAAACTCTGATTGTTCATTGCAGTATTGACATTTTGCGCAGACAAACCAAACTCTTGAAGTCTCTTATTATTGACATCTACCATCACTTCCCGCGTTTTTCCACCATACCCATAAGGAACAGAAGCACCTTGTACCGCCGCTAATTGCGGACGCACAAAATTATTCGCCAAATCATTAAGTTTTTGTTCAGGCAAGGTATCACTAGACAGCAGCAAATTCACAACCGGAATCGTCGCAGCATTGTAACTTAAAACAAAAGGTGGGGTGATGCCAGGGGGCAGGTATTTCAGCATCGTTTGCGCAATCGCGGTCACCTGAGCAATGGCCGTACTAACGGAAACACCTTTTTGAAAATATAATTTGGTAACAGAAACGCCCAATAAAGATTGGGATTCCATATGTTCAATATCATTCACAGTGGTTGTACAAGCCAACTCAAAAATCGTTGTAATCCGATTGGCCATATCATCAGGTGGCATACCTGAATATCCCCAGATCACTGATACTACAGGAATATCAATCGCAGGGAAGATATCCGTCGCAGTACGCATAATAGATATAACGCCCAACATCAGTAATAAAATTGCCAACACGACAAAGGTATACGGTCGAGACAATGCAAGTCTGACAAGCCACATAGCAATCCATGTCTACAGGTATCAATTCATTATGATAAAAAATGAGTTTAAACACAATGGGAGATAAATCTCGATCATATTGAGAAAATACGATTTGATATTAGGTAGAAAAAATTGCAAACTGTTTATGAGTGAAAGGAGATGTTCAAATGAAAACAGCTAACATTTATGATCTCTGCGATGCAGTGATTCGCGATGAAGAGCCTGTTGGTGAGCCTGGTGAGAATTTACGTCTTTTGTACAACGATATCATCCGAAATTTTCTTCTGAAGACATTTGTCCTGCGTGGTAGTAGACACCCACTCATTCCTATGACTGAAGTTAAAAAATATCAAGAGATGATTCGTCTTGCTATGCGCGCAGATTATCGTAACTGGCAGGACAAGTCGTGGATTATGTCAACTTTCCATCCTATCGCAGAGCTGCTGGACAAAGTGGAAAGTCCGCCATGGCAGGAACGAGAAAAGGTTCCTTTGGTGAGGGACTGCCCTTCCGCTCAAACAGTATTGAAAAAAACCATGGCAGATGTGCTACGCGTTTGGAAAAAAGATCCCAAACAACCCTATTTTCCAGTGGCGGCGCAATTGATTTTGTCGGGCGATGATCTCATGGATGGTAAAAACTTTTTAAGCATTTTAACCGGGCTAGGATCTTTTGAGTACCAGAACATTACCATGCTCTTTGCCTTAGTTCGCTGCTTCGTGATGGCAAATCCTTCTAAATTAAAAATCTTACGCAAACCTTTTGTCGGAATATGCGAAAAGATGTTTTCTCGCTATGGTTGGATCTGGCATCGCACTGCTTTTTATGATGCGATTTTTTTTGAGCAACTTTTACAGGTTGTCACGAAGGTAGCGATTTCTGAAAAAGAATTTACTGCGCTCATTGCTATTATGCAAGAACTACTTTTTTTTATGATTGTGACCAGTCGGGAGGAGAGCGAAACGCCGGGAAGAAAAATAGCGCACCCTGCGATCACATGTTTACCCAAAGGACCGAGAGGTGAACCGCTGTGTCATTTTTCTAAGTCAGACTGGGAAATAAAGCGAAAATTAGGTTTTAGTGATTATGTGCCGGATATGGATACGACGTTTTTGAGCCTTTCCATGGCGAAAAAGTGGCTGAATTTGGTCAGCGAGAAAAATCTTACCGTCGATCAAACTCTTTTACAAGCATGCGAGCAGATCCTCCGTTACCCGTACATTCAAATTATAGAAGAGTACCAGATTGGTTCTGATCTCTGCTCCATTTTTCCAACCATCCATATCACCAAACCACTCGACTATACCGGCGCAGTCCCTCTCTGGTTTGATAAATCATTTGCCAAACCAGATGGTAGAGAGGTGAATAACGCTTTAGGCAATGAGGTCTGCCCCGGCCATAACATGGATATTCTCGAATCGATCTTAGTCAACAAACAGCAGTGGGACGCCTTTAGTCCACAACATCTTCCAGTTGTGCAGCGCTTACTAGAATTTCATTACCGCGCTTATATCAGCGGCAATTTCAAAGAATCATCGGCATTTAAATACTATTTGCCTGAGATGTACCTCTACTATACTGGCCGCATGTACGATATTTTTCTAGGATTGTCCGCTGAGGAGCAGACTCTTTTGGATCCACAACAAAAGGTTGCGCAAATCCGTAAAATCGCGCTTGATTACTGCCGAAATGAGCTTATCAGTGCCACACTCAACCCATTCGACGCCTCTTTGGCAGTAGCTGCGCTCGTCTTACTTCAATATGAATCTAAAGAAGATGGCGTCATCGCGACTGGCGTAAAAGCGATGCTCGATAAGGCTGGAGAAGCCTGGGGTCACCCATACCATGCTTACGAATGGAACCGCATGCGCCACCCCACCCGCATCATCGTCGGAAGCGAAGTCTCCACATCCTTTTTCGTCATGAACGCGCTCACCCTCTCATCAAATTATTAGACTCATCGAATTAAGTTGCGTAAAGGGGAGTATTGCACATGAACTAAGAAATGGGCAGTACCTTCTCTCTCTTCCATACAGAGATTTACATATTTGAAAAAATTGACAAAATATTTCTGAAAGGACGCTTGTTAGGCCAAAAGGCCCAACAAGCATTGAATTTTAATACCGGTAAGCATCCGCCTTATAAGGCCCATCTATTGGGACACCGATGTATTGCGCTTGCTCTTTGGTTAAGGTTGTCAAGCGTACACCAATGCGTTCCAGATGTAATCTTGCTACCTTCTCGTCCAAATGTTTGGGTAATACATACACTTGATTCACATAATCTTTCGATTTGGTAAACAACTCAATTTGAGCCAATACTTGATTGGTAAAAGACGCCGACATCACAAAACTTGGGTGTCCCGTCGCGCAGCCCAAATTAACCAAACGCCCCTCAGCCAAAATAATCAAACGTTTGCCATTTGGAAACAGAACATGGTCCACTTGTGGCTTGATATTTTCCCAAGGATAGGCGCGCAAAGATTGCACATCAATTTCTGAGTCAAAATGCCCGATATTACATAGAATGGCTTGATCTTTCATAGCCAGCATATGCGCATGAGTGACCACATGATAGTTACCAGTCGCCGTTACCAAAATATCGATTTCTTCTATCACATCATCCAACGTCACCACACGATAACCTTCCATCGCGGCTTGCAAGGCACAAATAGGATCAACTTCCGCAATATATACAATCGCACCTTGACCACGCAATGCTTGTGCACTACCTTTGCCCACATCTCCGAAACCAAGGATAATGGCTCGTTTACCAGCAATCATCACACCCGTCGCACGTTTGATGCCATCTAATAATGATTCTCTACAGCCATACAAATTATCAAATTTCGATTTGGTCACGGAATCATTCACATTGATAGCAGGGATTTTCAATTCATTCCGTTTAGCCATCTCATATAAACGCGCCACACCCGTCGTTGTTTCTTCCGAAACACCCAACAAACCAGCTATCAGCTCAGGATAGTCATCGTGCACCACCTTGGTCATGTCGCCACCATCATCTAATAATAGATTCGGCACCCAACCATCCGGACCACGAATCGTTTGAGCCACACACCACCAATACTCCTCTTCGCTTTCTCCTTTCCACGCGAAAACAGGGATACCTTTCGCCGCTATCGCCGCTGCTGCATGATCTTGGGTTGAAAAAATATTGCAAGAAGACCAACGTACCTCAGCCCCCAATGCAATCAACGTTTCAATCAGAACAGCTGTTTGAATGGTCATGTGCAAGCAACCCGCAATTTTTGCACCACGTAGTGGCTGCGTTGCTGCGAATTCTTTTCGAATCGCCATCAAACCAGGCATTTCGGTTTCAGCAATGGCAATTTCTTTACGACCCCAGGCAGCCAAAGACATATCAGCTACTTTATAATCCTGTACTTGGACTCTTTCATCTACGACTACAGACATATATAATCCTTTAAATTAGAGAAATTAACCGCATCACGCAGCGCTGCAACTTTATCCGTCCGCTCCCATGGTAAATTAGCACGACCATAATGTCCGTACGTAGCCGTTTGGCGATAGATAGGACGTAGCAACTGATGATGATCAATAATACCTTGCGGCGTCAAATCAAAATGATCCTGAATCAAATCAATGATTTGCTTGTTTTCAAACTGAGAGGTGCCAAAAGTCTCTACATAAATAGAGGTCGGTTCGGCAATACCGATTGCATAAGAAACTTGTATTTCACATTTATCTGCAATACCTGCAGCAACGATGTTTTTTGCAACATAACGCGCTGCATAAGCGGCAGAACGATCTACTTTGGAAGGATCTTTGCCTGAAAAACAACCCCCACCATGTCTGGCCATCCCACCGTAAGTATCAACAATGATCTTGCGACCAGTCAATCCGCAATCTCCTAATGGACCGCCTATGACAAAACGACCGGTAGGATTGATAAAATAACGCGTCGCTGATGTTAACCATTTCTCAGGCAACACAGGCTGAATAATATGTTTACGTACCAGTTTAACCAATTCAGCATGGGTAATATCGTCTGAATGCTGAGTAGAAAATACCACCGTGTCTACTGCAACGGGCGCACCATTTTCATAACGCAAGGTCAATTGGCATTTGCCATCTGGACGTAACCAGGGTAATTCTCCTGATTTACGCAGTAAGGCATGCCGCTCCATCAAGCGATGAGAATAGGCAATAGGTGCAGGCATTAAAACTTCGGTTTCACGGGAAGCATACCCAAACATCATACCTTGGTCTCCGGCACCTAATTGTTTGGTTTCTTGGTTATCTACACCTTGGGCAATATCAGCTGATTGCTTACCTATGGCAGATAACACTGCACAAGATTCCCAATCAAAGCCCATGGCAGAACTGTTGTAACCAATATCGCGGATCACACCTCGTGTAATCGCCTCCACATCCACCCATGCCTTAGTTGTGATTTCTCCCCCCACTAAAACCATCCCCGTCTTCACAAAGGTTTCACATGCTACTCGGGCACGGGGATCTTGCTCTAGGATCGCGTCTAAAACCGCATCCGAAATTTGATCGGCAATTTTATCTGGATGCCCTTCAGCAACCGACTCAGAGGTAAATACATTGGTTTGATTCACAGATCTTTACTCCTTTTATACTCAAACAGTCAATAATCCTGCACCTGTGCAGCACGATGCAAATTCATATTATGAATAAATTGTTCAAAAATAATCTGAATATCGTGCGGCCCTGGGCTTGCTTCTGGATGTCCTTGAAAACCAAAAGCCAATTTTTCACAATGCATAATACCTTGTAAACTTTGATCAAACAAGGAGCGATGAGTCGCTCGCAATGTCTCAGGTAAGCTCTTCTCATCAATGGCAAACCCATGATTTTGACTGGTGATAAACACGCGTTGTTGGCCAGCTATCTCGGCGACAGGATGATTCGCACCATGATGACCACAACTCATTTTTACAGCCCGCGCACCACAAGCCAGCGCCAAAATCTGAAATCCTAAACAAATACCCAATATTGGCTTGTCTGCCGCCAAATAAGCTTGTGTCGCTTGAATAGCATACTCACAAGCCGCAGGATCACCAGGGCCATTCGATAATAGAATGCCATCCGGTTGCATCGCAAGCACTTCTGCAAAAGGGAGATCAGCTGGCACCACGGTCAAAGCACAGCCCAAATCGCGTAAAATTCTCAGAATGCTGTGTTTCACGCCAAAATCATGCACCACAACTTGATAGAGCAACGGTTTCACAGACTGGGCCCAATTACCTTGGCCTTTGCCCCAGAGCCGCGTTTTTTTCTCAGACACTATTTTTGCCAAATCCATACCACCTAAACCAGGATAGGCTGCCGCCAATTGTTTGGCACGCTCTAAATGGTTGCCATCCGTAGTCAAACAAGCCCCCATTGCACCTTCACGGCGCAAACGGTGCGTCAAGGCACGTGTATCAATGCCAGAAATAGCAACCACGTTATGGTGCCGCAACCAATCAGGCAAAGCATATTTAGCGCGATAATTACTAGGAATGATAGCAGATTCACGAACCACCAAACCTGACGCCCAAACTCGGTCAGATTCCATGTCTTCGTCATTACAACCAGTATTGCCGATATGTGCAGCAGTCAAAGTTACCAACTGACCGGCATAGGAAGGATCAGAGAGAATTTCTTGGTATCCGGTCATGGCGGTATTAAACACCAACTCCCCTACCTGCTCTCCTTCAGCTCCGATAGAAGTACCTTCCAATACGGTGCCGTCCGACAGCACTAACCAAGCAGAATTCGACATTAGAATTTCATATCTTCAAAAAATTTTTTAACCCCAGCAAACCATGAGCTACTCCGTGGAGAATGACTTTGGTTACTTTGCTCTAACAATTGTTGAAACTCCTCAAGCAATTCTTTTTGTTTCTTATCCAATGCTACTGGCGTTTCAACAACCACTTTACACAACAAATCCCCTTTGCTATGACTACGCGCAGAGTTAATTCCTTTCCCACGTAAGCGAAATGATTTCCCTGTTTGCGTTTCAGGAGGAATTTTCAAAGTAACGCGGCCTTCCAACGTAGGGACTTCGATTTGCCCACCTAACGCTGCAATAACAAAATCTATTGGCACTTCACACAATAAATCTCGATCCTGCCGTTCAAAGATAGCGTGTGGTTTGAGCGCAACCTGAACATACAAATCCCCAGCCGCACCACCATGCACACCCGCTTCTCCTTCACCACTTAAGCGTACACGATCATTAGAATCAATACCAGCTGGAATTTTAACGGTTAAATTTTTCTGTTCACGCACACGGCCACTACCATGACAATCACTACAGGCTTCCGTCACAACCTTGCCAACACCTTGGCAACTTGGGCAGGTTTGTTGAATAGAAAAAAATCCTTGCTGCATCCGAACTTGTCCCACCCCATTACAGGTTTCACAAGACTTCGGCTTACTTCCTTTCTTGGCCCCAGATGCATCACAAGTTTTACATCCGACATGTCGTGGCACGGTAATTTCAATTTGCTTGCCCTGTGCTGCCTCTTCAAGGGTCAGCTGTATCGTCATTTGCAGATCGGCACCACGTTGTGACCTTGATTGCCGGCCCCCCCCCTGTCCCTGGGAAAATATATTTTCAAATATATCCCCAAACACATCACCAAAACCGCCAGAAAACCCACCACCAAACCCACCAAATCCACCTGCGCCGCCTTCCACACCAGCATGGCCAAATTGATCATAAGCCGCTCTTTTTTTTGTATCAGATAGCACACTATACGCTTTTTGCAATTCTTTAAATTGCTCTTCCGCTTCCTTATCTCCAGGATTACGATCTGGGTGCAGCTTCATCGCCATTTTACGATAAGCTTTTTTTATATCAGCGTCTGAAGCATCTCGGCTGACACCTAATAATTCATAATAATCATGCTGCATACACGTACTCACCTATTCAGGTATGACTCTCATGGAGCATACCTATTCGCCATAAGTCATGCCACGCAATAAAACGCCAGACGCCGTATCGGACGGCGTCTGGCGTTTTATTGGAAGTGGCTAAAAGATTACTACGCTTTATCCTTATCCGTTTCCTCGAATTCAGCATCGACAACATTAGAGTCTTGACCCTCAGGTGGTGTAGCGGCGTCTTCTGTACCTGCTTCTGTAGAAGTCTCTGCAGCAGCTGCCTTTTTCGCATACACACGCTCAGTCATTTTTGCTGACGCATTCGTTAAGGCCGCCAATTTCTCTTCAATTTGTGCCTTCTCATTGGCTTTCAGTGCGTCCTTTACCTCGGCAATAGCGGCTTCAATGAGTGTCTTCTCGCTATCAGTCACTTCGGCACCCAAATCTTTCAATGCTTTTTCAGTGCTATGCACCAAACCATCAGCTTGATTACGCACTTCAATCAATTCTTTGAATTTTTTATCTTCATCTGCATGCGTCGCAGCATCTTTTACCATGGCAGCCACTTCATCATCACTCAAACCGCTAGAGGCTTTGATGACAATAGATTGTGCTTTGCCTGTTGCTTTATCCTTCGCAGATACATTCAGAATACCGTTGGCATCAATATCTAACGTCACTTCAATCTGTGGGACGCCACGTGGTGAAGGAGGAATATTTGCTAAGTCGAATCGACCCAATGATTTATTAGCCGAAGCCTGTTCACGCTCTCCTTGGAGCACATGGACCGTCACAGCAGTTTGATTATCATCGGCCGTAGAAAACACTTGATTTGCTTTGGTTGGGATAGTAGTGTTTTTCTCAATCAGTTTCGTCATTACCCCACCCAATGTTTCGATGCCCAATGACAATGGAGTCACATCAAGCAATAAGATGTCTTTCACTTCACCTGTCAATACAGCACCTTGAATCGCTGCACCAACTGCAACTGCTTCATCTGGATTCACATCTTTTCGTGGTTCTTTCCCAAAAAAGTCTTCTACCGTTTTTTGCACCATTGGCATACGTGTTTGTCCGCCAACCAAAATTACTTCATTGATCTGTGCAACGCTTAAGCCGGCATCTTTCAGTGCTGTTTTCAAAGGTGGCAACGTGCGTGCTACCAATGATTCTACCAATGCTTCCAATTTCGCTCGGGTCAGCTTGATATTCATATGCTTAGGACCAGATGCATCCGCTGTAATATAAGGCAAATTCACGTCTGTTTGCTGCGCAGAAGACAATTCAATTTTCGCTTTTTCTGCAGCTTCTTTTAAGCGCTGTAATGCCAAAGGATCACTGTGCAAATCGATCCCGGTGTCTTTTTTAAATTCGGCTACCAGATACTCAATCAAGGTGATATCAAAATCTTCCCCACCTAAGAACGTATCACCATTCGTCGCCAATACTTCAAATTGATGTTCACCATCTACTTCCGCAATTTCAATAATAGAAATATCAAAGGTACCGCCCCCTAAGTCATAGACAGCAATCACAGAGTCACCGCGTTTCTTATCCATACCATACGCCAACGCAGCGGCAGTGGGTTCATTGATAATACGTTTCACTTCAAGTCCAGCTATGCGTCCAGCATCTTTGGTAGCTTGGCGTTGTGAATCGTTGAAATAAGCAGGAACCGTAATAACCGCTTCCGTGACTGGTTTACCTAAATAATCTTCCGCTGTCTTTTTCATTTTACGCAAGACTTCTGCAGAAATTTGTGGAGGTGCTTTGTTTTCATTTTTAACACAAACCCATGCATCCCCATTATCAGCTTTGACGATTTTATAGGGCACCATCTTAATATCTTTTTGGACAATCGGATCTTCGAAATTACGCCCTATCAAACGTTTGATAGCATACAGCGTATTAGCAGGGTTAGTGACCGCTTGACGCTTGGCGGCAAGCCCTACTAAAATTTCATTATCACTGGTATACGCAACAATAGAAGGCGTTGTACGTTGCCCCTCACCATTTTCTATTACCCTAGGTTTACCGCCTTCCATTATGGCAACACATGAATTCGTTGTTCCTAAGTCAATACCAATCATACTCATTTTTCACTCCAAAATTAGTAACCGTTTTTTCTCTATAAATCGAATATGGGGGAAGATCTGAACTTTTCAAGGGGTAGATAAAAAAATCTTTGTTACAGAAAACTACTTAGCCTTGATGGCACATAGTATCATCAAGGCTAGGAAAACATCTTACTTCGAAACTATCACGCGAGCTGGACGTATCAATCGATCATTCAATTTATAACCCTTTTGGAATACCATCACCACTGTTGACGGTGGCGCATCTGATTCTTGCATGGACATTGCTTCCTGTTCCTGAGGATTGAAAAGCTCACCCATAGGATCCAATTGCTCTACCTGAAATTTAGCTATCACAGATAAAAAAAGCTTCATCGTCAATGACAAACCATCATGCATGGCTTGCTCAGCGTGCACATCTACTAATTGGAGTGCTTGCTCTAAGCTATCTATAACAGGGATGATTTCCTTCACAAACTTTTCTAAACTGTACAAATGCGCTTGCGCTACATCCCGTTCCGCGCGCCGACGCACATTTTCTAATTCCGCCATGGCGCGCGTTGCTTGATCCCGATATTGATAGGCTTGTTGCTCCGCCACAGTCAATTTCGATTCTAACGCTTCATATGAAGGATGCTCCAACTCAGCAGTAGCGACTCCCGAACCGCCACCTTCTTCATCTTCGTCTTCGTCTTCATCTATCTCATCTTGCACATCATCCAAATGAGCATTCTCTTCTCTAAATTTCTGCCAATCTTTTGATTTATCACTCATCAAACAACTCCAACAGGGGTTTAAGGGGGACCTATGAGATCACATATGGGGATAAAATATAAAATCTCAAGATTCAATTCACTTGCATCGCCAAAAATTCTGCAATGCGATCATCCAACCAGAATTTAGGATACCCAGGTACCGTACCACTTATAAATCCAACATGCCCACCATGCTGACTTAACTCTAAGGAAATACTAGGCGAAAGCTCAGCAAGGCTCGGCACCACATCTGACGTCATAAAAGGGTCATCCAGCGCATGCAGAACCAGAGTCGGAGTACTGATATGCCGTAAATATGATTTACAACTGGACTCACGGTAATAACTGTGCACACTATCAAATCCATTCAGAGGAGCGGTAATGTCATTATCAAAAGTCCAGAAACAATGACAATCACGCAATTTCTGTAACAAATCCTGATTTGAGTTCTTTTGCATTTTACGTAAAAAATGTTGGCGTAATCCATTCAATAAATGTTTTTGATAGAGACGAGAAAATCCTTGATTTAATCGATCGGCAACAGAACTCAATTGAAACGGTACAGACACAGCTACCGCAGCAGAAAGTAATTCTTGCGCAGAATGTTCTCCTAACCATTTCAATAGGATATTACCTCCTAAGGAAAATCCAACCCCCATTTTTTTGGTATGCGGTTCGCGTGCATGCAACGTATGTAAAAAATAATTCAAATCAACCGTGTCACCCGCATGAAAAGAGCGCAACATTCGATTAGGTTCAGAGCCAGCACCGCGCAAATTCATGACAACGGAACGCCAACCCCACTGTTTATAACTTGTCATTTGTGCTTTGATATATTGAGAGCTCGCCGTTCCGCCTAACCCATGTAATAAAATAACCAAAGGCGCATCAGACGACAAACCACAGTCAAACCAAACCAACTCGACAAAATCACCATCGGGCAACTCTAAGCGTTCAGAACGAGTATCAAGAACGGTTGTCTTGCGCGCGAACGAGGCATAAATCGTTTGCGCATGTGGATTCGCTAACCACCAAGCTGGTTTGAATCCAGAAATGACAATCACGACTGCGAGCCCTGTGCATACTGCGGGCTCAAATCATGAACAGCTTCTACAAGGGCTTGCACATGCGCTACCGGCACATCTGGCGTAATACCATGTCCCAAATTAAATACCAATCCTGGTCCCGATCCAAACTCAGCTAAAATGCGATTGACTTCTGCACGAATACAAGCCGGGGAACTTAATAATACAGTAGGATCTAAATTACCTTGTAAAGCCACTTTCGACCCCACTTGCCGCCGCGCAGCACTCAAATCACAAGTCCAATCTAAACCGATGGCCTGGCAACCCGTATTAGCCAGCGCAGATAACCATTGACCACTTCCTTTGGTGTACAAAATCACAGGGACATCCGGATGTTTTTTTTGCAGCGCTTGCACAATTTCATGCATATAAGCCAAGGAAAACTGTTGATAATGATGGGTCGTTAAAATACCACCCCAAGTATCAAACAACATTAGAACGGATGCACCCGCAGCAGCTTGTGCTGACAAATAATCGATTATCGCCAGCGTCAATTTTTGTAACAAGCAGTGCACGGTGTGCGGCTCCAGATACATCAGACTCAGAGCACGCTTAAATTCACGACTACTTTCTCCCTCTATCATATAACAAGCCAACGTCCAGGGACTACCGGCAAATCCAATCAAAGGAGTGGTAGACGGTAATTCGCGACGAATCAAACGAACCGCATCGATCACATAAGCCAATTCTTCAGTCGCTTTGGGGATAGGCAATGCCTCTATCGCAGCCAAATCACGCACAGGATATTGAAAGCGCGGTCCCTCTCCCTCGTTCAATGAAAAGCCCAACCCCATCGCATCAGGGATCGTCAAAATATCGGAAAATAAAATAGCCGCATCCAATGCGAAGCGTTGCAAGGGCTGCAGAGTCACTTCACAAGCCAATTCTTTGGTCTTACATAAATTTAGGAAGCTACCGGCTTGCGTTCGAACCTTGCGGTATTCAGGCAAATAACGTCCAGCTTGGCGCATCAACCAAAGAGGTGTGCGTGGCACGGGCTGACGACGCAACGCGCGGAGCAATAAACTTTCAGATAGATCAGACATAAAAGCCTTTGCAAAAAGAAACGTAGTATATCATGATCAACCCATGCAAAATACCTGGGAGCATTATCATCAATACTTTACGCATTACAAGCCTCAAAGTCTTCACAAAAATTGGCGTCTACGCCTGGGAACAACGCATATTACAATCCCTACTTTTCGACCTTAGCATTCCGATTGATATGAGCCGTTATCAAGATAATATAGCGAATGCTTTAGACTATGCTGCTGTCTGCCAAAGCATCACTCAATTCGTGTCATCTCAATCATTTCAATTATTAGAAACTGTCGCAGAACAAGTACTCAACATGCTGCAAAAAAAGTTCGCCATCCAACATATGACGCTGACCGTCAGCAAACCTCTTGCCGTCAAAAATGCGGGGCCAATACAAATTTGTTTAGAGCGGTGATGTCTTGCATGCGCAATATCTTTCATTTTAGTGACGAAGACTCATAGGACGTTTGACATCACAAGACAAAATAATCCGATCTTCATCGGTATCATTTTAGGTGTTATATTCCAGATTATTTGTAAATATCTCTTTACTAGACTTTTATACTGACCCAGAATACTTCATGAAACCAGGTACTCCAAAATTTACTTGGTGCTTACCTTCACGCGCAGCCAAAGGCGCCGCACGAAATAAGCTAGAATGAGGCGGCAAACTTTTAGTCGGCAAAGGTTGGCGCTTAAACTGATAGGTACTGAGAATAATCAACCCTATTTGTAAAAGCATCAACGCTGCACAAATGCCAGGATGCAGCACAATCCCTGTGGTCAAAACTATCACATTCGTCAACAATACCACTGCAAGATTGTAAACAAGACTACAAAACTGATTTACTTTGATCCGCCACAGCGCTTGATGAGCAATATCCAGTGCATCAATGACCGTAAGCATATTCCCATTCAAAATACGTGCCTTAGCAAGATACTGTGCCCCCTCATCGCTTAAAACATGTTTCATCGCAATGCTTGCATGCGCTTCTTTCATAGCCGACGCATCATTGGCGCCATCCCCAATCATCAAAACACGATGTCCTGCGCTTTGTAGATTTTTCACAACTGTTATCTTGGATTGCCCCTCTGAATACCCGGCGTAAATACGATCCACACCAAGCAAATCTCCAGAATATTTTTCAGCGCTCTGTTGATCAGTGCCCGTCAAAATGTAGACGTTTAATCCCCGTTTCTTCATTTGCTGAACCGCCAAGGCCGCATCTGAACGCAAGGGATCATGAACTGTGATCGTAGCTAGTTTTTGATAGGTTTCCCCCACTTTCTCTAACAAATAAGTTGTATTGGCTGCGCCATCCGCAAGCTTCTCAGCACCAAATTGTCGTAACAAATCGCGATTACCCAACACATAATGTTTGCCTTGCATTGTCGCACCGATTCCGCCTGCATAACGCTCAATATTGTGGGTCGGTAATACCCAGGTGTCCTTCAATAACGTATCCCCTTCAAGACGCGCGTAAATGGCTTTACCAACATGCTGATCGGTATGTTGCTCCAAACGCGCCAAACACTGTTTGATTTCGTGTTGTCTGCTAGCATGATGCACAACAATATTTGCTTCTGTTTGTCCCTTAGTAGCGGTGCCATGTATATCAAGCAATACGGTGTCACAATCTGCCAAGGTTTCAATCGCATCGGCCTGGCTAAAGATCACTCCCGCCTGTTTGCCTTTCGCACGCGCAAAATCCATCACCAAAGGTGTCACAAAACCCAAAGTACAAGGACAGGCAGATACCAAAATAGAAATGACACAGCGCACGGCAATCAGAGGAGAAAAAAAGTACGCCGCGACGAGACCAGAAACCAACGCCACACCAATCACAACCGGCACAAAATACTGTAACATCCGATCCGTTTGATCTTGAATGGGGGTTGCCCTACATCCCGCATCTTCTAGCTCTTTATCCAAACGCGCTAAAGAAGAAGCTGTTTGCGTCAACCCATATTTATCAGCATGTTGCACCAACGCACGCGCCAACTGTTGACGAATGGGCGTTTCCAAATGGGTCATAACTGTGTTCAAACGCAACGCATTCAAAATAACTGAGAAATAAGACAACCCAGATCGTCCTTGCAAATCTGCCTGGGTTAATGGAAATTGCACCACCTTGTCATCTCGGTCAGAGCGCGCAATGACGCAGATACTTGAAACATCTGGGTAAATCCATATTTGACCCTTGGGACAAGCAGCTATCCCAGATGGTTTTTTCGAAAAGTAGCGCAGAGCATGACCTAATCCCACCTGCATGACACAATCATTTTGTGCCACCATCCCATCCAAAACTGCATCATCAGCGTACAAAGACTCAGGTAAATACGTACCCTTTATCCGCGACACATCCATAGCATACATTTGGGTAATAGGCAGATCATGCTTTGGCAACAACCAGCCGTCGATTGGAATCCTTGCCCCAGCCCGAATGGCAATTTCTTCGCCTGGGCGTAATACCATATCGTCTTCATTGCTTCCACTATGAGCAGTGGTTTTGAGGCGTTGGTAGCGTACTGGAAGATTCGGAGTCGTATAAAGGGACTTTTTAATCGCAATCCCGATATTACGAAACCCAAAAATCAACAAACTGGCTTCAAACATCATCGGTAATCCAGGGATCACCAAAGCCAAAAGAGAGATGATGGTTGCTGCACCCGTGCTCAACAGAAACAGACAATCCATGGCAGGTTTTTTACGTTGTAATTCTATTTTTGCTTTGCGAAAAGATTCGGCACCTAATAAAAGCGTCAGCCCTGAGCTCACGGCGGCCGTGGCCCATTTCACTGGCCAAAAACCCAATCCTTGCGTCATAGCAAGAATCAATATCAAAGCCCCTAATCCTAGCCCCAAACCACCCAAAATCCAATAATAACGTGCACTTTCTACTACGAGCTCAAAGTCGGATCCTGTCAGCGTTTGAGTAATATAACGTCGGACTTCCTCTTCGGACGTCCTATCATCATCTATTTCAACGATCAATTTTTGAAAATTGGCCGACACATCAATTTTTTTAAATTGAAAAAAACTAGGTTTTGTTTCGTCATCCAAGAGATACTGCAGACTGCCTTTACATCCAGTACAATGAACCCCTTTCAAGGGAAAAACAAATGTTGTCATGCTTCAGTTTTACCCACCAGTTTTACGGATCATCCCCGTAATATGCTCACGATTAGCAATAGATGATTGCGCCTGCTGTGCTTGCATCAAAGAAGAAAAAGGCCCCACCATCACACGATACCAATAAGTTGACTGCTGGCTCACCGGCGTAATATTCGTTGAAAAGCCTCGCGCAGCCAGTTTTTCACGCAAGCGTTTGGCATCTTCCAAAATCCGGAACGACCCTACTTGAATCACATAACGACCTTTTGTATTCTCCATTCTCGTTGGCTCAAATGCCGGTGTGAATCCTGGTTTCGGGACTGATTTCGGGACTGGTTTTGGTGCTGGTTTCGGTGTGGACACCACCCTAGCCGGCTTAGGTGTTTGTACAGAAGCAGGTACAGGCTCGGATGCAGGCGCCGTTATCGCTAATTCCATTGGAGCAGACGCAGACGCGGCAACATGCGATGGTGCATTATGGAGCTTATCAGGTACCGATTTGTATTGCATGTTGACCGTTGCCGTCTCTGTAGAGGCGTTTGGATTGATATGCAAGCCAGAATCACTCGACAATAAGGTATAAAATTCTAGTTTGGGATGCTGCTCAACCGTTGGTTTTTCAACCATTGATTTTTTCACAGATGCTGGCTCAGTGGCTGGGTGGCTTTTAAATTGGCTACCAACCCAATTCCCAAATTGATTCACATCAAACCATGATGCAGCCAAGTACCCAAATACAAACATTAAAAAACATAACCACAATGCGCTGAGGCGTTGGCCATGTTGAGAACGATGCGGTTTCTTTTCTATTTTTTTTGCCATGGCCATAAACACAGTTATGAATTTGTTCAAACTATTGTAATGACTTTTTGACCACTTTGCGAGTATTGAACTGAATCTTCTCATTTGCTGGGATATCCTTAACTCTGCTATGATTGCGATTCCCTACTACATAGTGTACAGCATACCGTGCTAACTCAATTATGTACATGCTTACCTGGTGTTGGGCCGACATTTGCTAAAAAATTAGCTCAGTGCGGCATCCATACCATTCAAGATTTATTATTTCACCTGCCTTATCGCTACCAGGACCGGACGCGTATCACTCCCATCCGAGATCTGCGGCATCAAGATTGGGCGGTCGTGCATGGGCAGATCTGTAAAACCGAAATCAAATTTGCGCGGCGTAAGATATTACATTGCTTTGTTGAAGATAAGACGGGCATGCTGCGCTTGCGATTTTTCCATTTTAACGCACAACAAGCACAAACGATGCAAGTAGGTATGAATATCCGTGTGTTTGGTGAAGTGCGGCTATTTGATGGATCTTACGATATGATTCATCCCGAATACCGTCTCTGTACAGAAGACGAACCATGCGCCATGGAAGAAACACTCACACCTATTTACGCCACAACACAAGGACTCAGTCAAAATCGTTTACGCCAATTAGTGACATTGGCCTTGGAGCGCTACCATAGTCATTTACAAAATTTAGAATGGATGAGTGACGCACAACGATATCGTTATCAATTTGATGCCATCCCTACTGCCATTTGTGATCTCCATCATCCTCCGCCGGATAGTCCTGTTCATCTTTTAGAAAATGGACAACACCCAGCACTACGCCGTCTGGCCTTTGATGAATTGGTTGCCCAACGGCTCAGCATGCTCTTTGCCAAACAACAACGGGCCAATTTGCTTGCACCAGCCATGCCTCCGGATCCCAAACAAATGGCGCAATTTTTCCAACATCTGCCCTTCCAACTCACCGCAGCGCAAAGCCGTGTACAACAGGAGGTCAGCCAAGATATGGCGTTATCACACCCTATGCTGCGTTTGGTACAAGGAGATGTGGGGTCTGGAAAAACGGTCATTGCGGCGCTGGCCGCACTCCAAGCTATGGCCAATGGTTTTCAAGTGGCACTCATGGCCCCGACTGATATTTTAAGTGAACAACACGCGCAAACCTTGCAGCGCTGGTTCACACCATTAGGGATCACAGTTTATCGATTGTCCGCCAAAATGAAAATCAGCGAACGCCGTCTCGCAATGCAAGCGTTGGCACAACATCACTGCCATTTTATTGTGGGCACGCATGCTTTATTTCAAGAAGACGTCCTATTTGCCCGTTTGGGACTCATCATCATTGACGAACAACATCGATTTGGGGTCGCACAACGCATGCTATTTCAGCAAAAAGGCCAAACAGACCATCATTCACCACACCAATTGCTCATGACCGCCACCCCTATTCCCCGCACATTAGCCATGACGCACATGGCACATTTGGATGTTTCGGTGATCGATGAATTACCTCCTGGACGCACCCCCGTCACGACTTTGGTCTTAAATCAAACCAAGCGTGATGCGTTGATAGAACGCTTACGCTCTCATTTGAACGATGGTCGCCAAGCTTACTGGGTATGTACTCTCATTGAAGAATCAGAAAAACTCCAATGCCAAGCAGCCAATGACACCGCACAGCAATTAGAAATGTTATTACCGGATCTCAAAATTGGATTGGTTCATGGACGCTTGACTGGTGCGGTCAAAGAGCAAATCATGACGCAATTCAAAAATGGCGCCATTCATTTACTCGTTGCAACCACCGTCATCGAAGTAGGCGTTGATGTCCCTAATGCCAGCCTCATGATCATCGAAAATGCCGAGCGTCTCGGTTTATCACAACTTCACCAACTGCGCGGGCGCGTGGGACGTGGAACAGCCCAATCACATTGCTTACTCCTATATCAACCTCCGCTATCTTACATGAGCCGGGAGCGCTTACAGTTCATTCGTGATAATCATGATGGATTTTTGTTAGCAGAAAAAGATTTGCAATTACGCGGTTCAGGCGAAATTTTGGGGACCAAACAAACAGGTTACCGCGTGTTTAAAGTTGCTGATTTACAGCGTGATCAGGCGTTATTAGCCTGGTTAACGCCCTGTGCACAACAATTGATAGCAGAAGATCCTGACACGGCACACCACGTAGCGCAACGCTGGTTAGGTCATTTCGAGCCGCTCATAACAACTTAGCAACGCCTGATGAAATATCTGGGCCCGTGGAGGTAATCCATTGCGCTCATAGTCAAGCACTTGTTGCTGAACCGCAGCATGAAACGCCTCATACTCAAAACTAGGACCATTCAGATTATCAAAACTCAAACGAAAGGGATAATCACAAGCTTTGGCAAGCATCCACTCCAAAGCTTGCGGTTTGACCTCAACTTTTTGAAACAAAGCTTGCTGTTCAGCATTTCGCCCATCAGGGACATACCAATAACCATAATCCACCAAAGCACGTCGCGCTGTACCCGCCAAGAACCAATGCGCACATTCGTGCAACGCCGAACTAAAATAACCATGCGCAAAATAAATCGTGTGATAAGGTTGCGCAGCAGTAGCGGGCAAATACACAGGTTCCTCACCGCCATAAGCCAATTGGGTATGATAGTTCTCTTGAAAACAATGATTGAATAAGCGGATCAAATCATCCGGATGATGGGTGGCAGTCATAGGTATTTAATGAGTTCTTAGTTTTGTCCTCTGCCAGTATACCAAAAAACTTTGGTTTTGTGCTGAGAGCATTGGTGGTATAATTGACAAACTATTTTCCAAATACAAATAAAATGGCCGATAAGAAAGATAAAACAATTATCATCGAAGGCGTCACCACACAAGGCAAAGAATT
This sequence comes from Legionella genomosp. 1, assembly GCA_945878975.1. Taxonomy (GTDB): domain Bacteria; phylum Pseudomonadota; class Gammaproteobacteria; order Legionellales; family Legionellaceae. Next base: position 14,862 of record CAMCUM010000010.1, on the reverse strand, counting down.
TCGTCCTAGCGATTGGGCAGAGCGCATGAGTGGTGCATTGGCCAGTTTTAAAAATAGCCGAATCCAATATTCCCCGCTCCTCCAACCCAGTATTAACAATGAAGGCTATAAATGTGTTCTCCTCGACCCCAAACTCAAAGAATCAAGTCCGCTCATTTATCAATCCATTTTAGATTTTGCTAAAGCAAATAAGTTAAAAATTTGCGGGGATAAAGAGGAAGAATCTAAGGATTAAGGTAAACCTCCTCTGTCTTTACGAGCGCAGCGAAGCAATCCAGTGACCTGATGCGATGTCGAACAAAGCCACCGGATCAACTTCGCCTACGGCTCGCAAAGACGGAGTGCAAAACGCTACGAAGGTGAGTTAATAGTCAAATTTAATAAATAATTCATCACGGTATCCACCATATTCACTGTCGAATGAAAGTTAATGGCCAATAAACCAGCGATGACAAATATCACGCCTTTATGACCGACCCCTTTTGATCCTGTCTTCCCCTGTTCAGGATGGCTGGCATGGGCTATCAAAACACAGCCGCGGATAAACCAAATGAGACCAGTGGTCTCAATAAGGATGGTCATCGAACTAAATACGTCATACGGTTGGTAACCTGCGTACTGCAACACGCTGGTACTACTCCCAAATAAAGTCGTAGACAAAGCATCCATCATAGTAGGCAAGTACAATAACATCGCCCCCGATAGTAAATAAGCATACGGCGCTATGTGATGTTTATTCTGCCCACCCTGCTCGTTTGAGACATTTTCTCGAAAATGTGCCAGCGCAACCATACAAAACGCAATACCTAGTAAATAGGATAGCCCTCCTAGCAAATATTGTACCGAAGGCAGAGACTTACTCACATTGCTCAGCATTGCACTTAGATCAATCACGTGTGTTTTTTACCCCTTGTGCTCCTGCTCCGAGTGTGCGCTCGACGCTCGATGAACAACCATATTTGACCATTCAGCGACTTACCCCTTGCAAAGTATTTTTTTTCCCTTATATTAAGGCATTCTTATTCTTCTTTATGTAATCATATATCATGCCAATCGAGATGTTTCAATTTCAATTAGAAAATGCCACCATGATTTCGCCAAGAGTCAAGCATTTCGTTCTTACCAATACAGATAGTAAGATTTTTGACTACAAGCCCGGACAATTCATTACTATCCTTTTTGAGCATCAGGGAAAAGTGTTGCGGCGCAGTTATAGCATCGCAAATGCCCCTCAAGCCAATAATCGCATAGAATTTGCTGCTTCTTATGTAGAATCAGGCCCCGGCTCTGAATATTTATTCAATCTTAAAGCAGGGGATAAGATCCAAGTTTCTGGACCCTTCGGTAAACTGGTCCTCAGAGAAACGCCCCCCCGCCGTTATATTTTTCTTGCTACCAGCACTGGGATCACTCCGTATCGCGCCATGATTCCGACGTTGCAGCAACAGTTGGCCGAAAATCCAGAATTATCCGTTGTAGTCTTTCAAGGAGTACCCAAACAAGACGATATTCTGTATGCGGAAGACTTTTTAAATTTAGCTGCTCAGTCACCTCGCGTCCTATTTCGAGCTTATTTAAGTAGAGAAACACTCGAACAAGCACCGCCTCATATTAATTATGGCCATATTGAGAAAGGGTTCGCTGATTTGAATCTCAATGCCGAGCAAGATTTCGTTTACCTATGCGGCAATCCCGCTATGATTGATGAGTCGTTCGATTTGCTTAAAGATCAGGGATTTTCAACGCAACAAATCATACGAGAAAAATATATTTCATCATCTAAATAATCAGAGGTTACCATTATGTATTACAACGAATTATCAGAAACCATCGATCATCTCACCCAACCTGGAAAAGGTATTTTGGCAGCTGATGAAAGCAATAGCACGATTGGAAAACGCTTTGCAGCCATTCAACTCGACAATACTGCCGAAAATCGTCGTGATTATCGCTTATTATTAGCAACTACGCCCGAGCTAAGCGAGTACATCAGCGGCGTTATCTTGTTTGAAGAAACCTTTGCGAATCAAGACCAGAATGGGGAAACTGTTCCAGAGATTTTTCTAGCCAATGGCATATTACCTGGTATCAAGGTCGACAAAGGCTTACATCCATTACCCAATACGCAGGACGAGCAAGTCACTTTAGGGTTAGATGATTTAGAAGAGCGCTTGGCAACGTTTAAAACCAAGGGCGCAAAATTCGCTAAATGGCGTAATGTATACCGTATTACTGATTGCACCCCAAGTATGGCCGCCATCAAAACAGGCGCGGAAAATTTGGCGCGCTATGCTGCTACTTGTCAAGCACAAGGCATTGTTCCCATTGTAGAACCAGAAGTCCTGATAGATGGCGACCATACATTAGATCATTGCGCAGAAGTCTGCGAACTGGTCTTACATGAAGTTTTTTGTGCCCTGTTTACTCACCAAGTCGCACTAGAACATATTATTCTAAAACCCAGTATGGTCACTTGCGGCAATGCCGTGAAACCGTTTAGTACACCCGAAGACATCGCGGACTATACACTCAGTGTTTTCCATAATACCGTTTTACCTGCCGTACCCAGCATCAATTTCTTGTCTGGCGGCCAAACCCCAGAACAAGCAACGGAAAATTTAAACGCCATCAACAACTGCGGCTATCAACCCTGGAACCTAAGCTTTTCCTATGGCCGTGCCTTACAAGAAGAATGCATTCAAGTTTGGCAAGGCAAAGTAGCCAATGTCGCCAAAGCACAAACCAAACTCTTGCACCGCGCACGATTGAACAGCCTGGCATCATTAGGAGAATATCAAGCCGCTGAAGCATTAGTAGAGGCTTAAAAAGAACAGTTTTCCTTCTCCCACTTGTGGGAGAAGGTGCCCAAAGGGCGGAGGGAATATCAATCCTTCAAAGCAGCTATGTATTATCAACCACCCCTTCCATTTGACTTTGATCATAATGAGGCATGGCGTGCCACCCATGTTTGGCTTGCATCCGCTGTAAAAATACCCGCATAATTTTTCTATAAAGCTCATCGCCTAAACAACGATCTTCATCACCCGCATCAATCCCTGGATTATCATTGACCTCGATCACATAATGTTCATTATCCCGACTTTTAATATCAACGCCATATAGCCCATCTCCGATCAAATTAGCAGCACGAAGCGCAATCTGGATGACACCCTCCGGCACATCTTTAAGTGGTACCGACTCATGAACACCTATCTCTTCTTGCTCGGTCGGCGCCGCCCAATTAACAATTTGCCAATGACCTTTCGCCATATAATAACGAACTGCATACAAAGGCTTACGATCCAGAACACCAATACGCCAATCAAAATCTGTAGGCAGAAAAGATTGGATGATGACTAAATCTGAAAATTTAAACAGTTGGTTCAGTGCCTCTTTGAGTTCTTGCTTATTGTTGGCTTTAAACATATCCAGACAAAGAGCACTGTCTGGTCTTTTTATAACACAAGGAAATGGTACAGAAATAGGAGCTTTCTGGTACTTGCTAACAATAGTCGTATGCGGCGTTCTAATATTGTTAGTCTGAAAAGCAAGCGCTTGATAAACTTTACTACCGCATTTGACAATAGATTGTGGATCATCGATCACCACCAAATTTTCTTGTGCTGCATATCGAGCAAACTCATAGGTATAATGATTGACATTCGTTCCGGTTCGAATAAAAAGTCCAGCATATTCTGGTAAAATCTTAATATCATTCTTACCAATAAAATCGACTTGAATACCTAACGATTCCCCGGCATCTGCAAATTTATCTAATGCTTTTTGATTAGAAGGCGCCGTTTTATCTTCTGGGTCGGTTAAAATGGCCAAATGGAAATGATATTGCTTTTTGTGATAATCAGAGTAAATCCGATTTTTAGTTAAATAACTCCGTGCCATCTGTTGCACAAACTCCGTATCGTCTGACGGGATGTCTTGGGTAACCAGAATGGATAATGTCTTCACAGACCATATCGTATCTTTTTTACTTAAACATAAATGGAGTAATGGCAATGGAAACATCTCGTGAATTTTTTTTGCCAGTGACGCAAAACATGCTTGTGAGCATCCACCAAAATAAATATTGAAGCTGATTTCATCTTCTTTGATGTCACACAGGTCCTTCTGAATATGCTCATCGATTTCTGCAAGGAATTGTTTTGATAATGTCGGATCCGTACAGTCTTGGATAGTTTGGATGGAAGGAGAAATTTTTTGATCTTGAGCCAGGGCAAACAAAGAAACATAATAACCAATTGTTTGGTATGCATAGGATCGACATAAATTAATCACACGCATAGATTTGGATTGATAAGGCCCCCCTTTTAAATAGTCTTCCGCTTGTATGATTGGAAATTCTTTGAGAAAACTCCAATAGGGCACGTCATCTGTTACGATAATAATTTGCATAACACCATCCTTAGAGTTATTTACCATTATTAGAAAGACTCATCGTCACTGCTTGCCTTCTGTCTGCGCTCGCAAAAACGAAGAAAAGTTACGATTCTTCATTTATTTTTACAACTTATTGCAAAGAATTGCAATCAGCTTAACAATCTCCATAATCAATCACGACCTCATCCAACGCATCTTTAACGTCCTCTTCAGACAAACCCAAATCTCTACTCGCGGCTAACACACCGCACGCTCCCTCGGCAAAACTTGTGGTAGGTGTCCAATAATCCATATTGGCTTTGAGCATGACATGAAAGGCTTTTTGCAGATCCCAGCCACTGTGCGTCGCTAATAAATAAAACAAACGATTATAGACCCCGCTACTTTGGTGTACCTCCATATCTGTTTGATAATCTATAGCACGCTCAATGGATGCCCCATCAAGACTTGGGTGTTTTAAAGAGCGCAATGCGCCTTGATTTTTCATCACATCAGCCCCTATTTGCCAAGAGGGTGCCCCATGCACAAAATACTCTGCAGCCTGTGCAGCCATATCTGAAAAGGCTTCATTGATGCCCCCAGCTTGACCATGGTATAACAAACCAGAATGCTGTTGCGTAAAACCATGTGAGATTTCGTGCGCTGTGATACTCAGCCCGACCAACGGATGCAACATCCCGTCACCATCACCAAATGTCATTTGGCGACCATCCCAAAATGCATTGGCATAATAAGTACTAAAATGCACGCGGAATACCAGTGGTATCGCCTGTTGCTTACGCTGTAAAACCTCTACACCATATTGAGAGCGATACATGCTGCTGACCAAGCCGCCATAATACATGGCATCGTTGGAAACCGAATAACTGCCATTCACTTGGTCATAGCCGTCTCTAGCATCCCCAGTCCAATAAGTCTGATCTGGACTATTTTCCTCACAATCAAAATACATAGGGATATTGGGCCGATGAGTATCATGATGCATGTCTACCACCATCATATGGGCATTGGCTAAAAAACACATCCCGGCCTCGTCATCACGTATCAAATCAAGATAAGGAACGTCTTTGCCAAATTGGTATTTTCCAATCCGTCTATTCCCACCAAAACCCAAGCCTTTCACGATATGTTGCAACGTGGTCAAAGCATCCCATTTCAATAAAATCTCTCCCGTCTTAGCAGATTTTATCACCGTGGGTTGGCTGGGCATGCTTTGTTCAGGCTGCACGTACACCATCATACGATATGCCCAATGGGCCCTGTCCTGATCATCCATATAGATAATCGGTTGAATCATCTTGCTCACAATCTGGTCGTGCGGGAATTGCTGGCTATAAGTTTGTAGCTCAACATTCGCCTTCTTTACAAACCCTAGTGGCACATTGCCCAAATCATGTTGAAGCTTTTGATATATCACGCCATTCATCTGGACAACAGACTGAGATCCCTGCCTCTGTTTACGATGAAATACAGCATATCCTCCCAACACAGGAAATCCCCTATACCTTTGCTGCACCCGAATATGCTCAGTTTTTTGCACATCACGATGTCGCTCAAGTACTAAGAAATCTTGATCCAAAGGACGTGCCGATTTAGGCTGTTGACCAGAGATGGTCACCGGAATGATAGTTTGTAAAGTGGCAAAAGACATGTGCGCCAGTGTTAAGCGCTCAGCAGCATATGAAAAAGAGGCAGAAAAAACAGAAACAAGCAGAACAAGAACCAACAACCAAAGTGATTTTGAATCATCCATTTCGAGTTACTCCATAGGCCCTCACGACCATAGTATGGCAGATCAAGGCTCGCGGTTAGACAAAAGGCAAGTTCCATTCTTGCCACACGCTTTGTATATCCAGATCTGGACGACCACAAAACGTCAGGGAAAGTGTAATAAAATTTTATGGGGAAATGCAAGAGAAATTTTTGTATGCAAGAATACGGTCTGTTTACCATTCATTGAGCTAGTCCCCAAAAAATGTCAGCAGACCCTATGCATATTTCAAACCATTCACGACCGTATCTTGATGATAGATATAATGCTGCACAATCTGCTCGGCTTGCTCGGCAGTTAAAGGCTTGCTGATCACACCGTCCATAAAGTAGTAATCGCAATCATATTTGACCAGATCGGCCTCAAATGAAGTCAGAGCAATAATCGGAACACGAGCGTTAGTATTTTTTTCTAATTGACGAAATTTTTTAGATAGGACATATCCAGACGTATCTTCTAAACCAATATCCATGATAACCAAATCATAGTGACCTGGTTGAAACAGAGCCATGGCTTGCTGGCCGCTATCAGCACAATCCACCTCGCAGTGCAACGCACGCAATAAGGCTTCCTCTACTTGCTTCGCCACAATATTATCTTCTACGATCAACACCCGTGGCGCTCGTTCCTTTGGTCCTGCTGCTTGCTCAGCCAATTGAGGTTTTTCAGGTTGTGCCTGACGCCGCTCTGGTACCTCCATCAAAATCACCACCGCACCGACCACACGCCCAGCGTTATCCAAAATAGGATCGCGATTACAAACGAAATGATGGAGCGTGCCATCCGGAAACAAGATGGGCTGTAAATCTCGGTCATGCACAGCTTGTCCGGAAAAAATAACAGACATATCATCCAAGCGGAATGCATCGACCACAGTAGAAGGCCACTGCGTAATCTGCGCTAATTTTTGATAAGGTGTGCCAGAAAAATCATTGACGGACTTCAAGCCCAAAAATTGGCTAAACTTCGTATTACAACCTTGTAATATACAATCTTTATCAAGCCAATATACCCAGTAAGGCATACAATTTAGGATTGAAGTATAATACTGATGTACATCCTGGAGTTCAAACTGTTTGTTTTTTTTACTGCTATCATCCGTCATGATACTGATTCCTTCAATCCCTTTAAACAAAAAGCACGATCCTAACTCCCACTATACTGCGCTCAGTCACAATCTGAAGTTTTTCGACGACGTTGTTTTTGTTCCAGAACAACGTTTGAAGCCAAGCGCAGTAGCTATTCTATTATCAAGCTTCAAACGTTGCTCTGGTACAAAAAGAGCAAGACAAAAACTTCAGATTGTGACCAAGCACAGTATATACTGCGCTCGATTGAAAACTGTAGTATAATATGAAGATTACTACAAATGACTTGACGTTGAATGAAGATGGCACTAAAATCTTCAGCCTGACCAGGTCAGTAATGATCTTTTTTATATCATACTATACCCCAAAGCGTATGTATGTAGCATGATGAGGAAAAATTGAATGCCCACAGTTCGCGTGAAAGAAGGCGAAAACCCTGAATACGCACTACGACGTTTTAAACGTTCGTGTGAAAAAGCTGGTCTTTTGACTGAATTGCGTCGTAGAGAATTTTATGAAAAACCAACTGCTGAACGGAAACGCAAGCAAGCAGCTGCTGTTAAACGACATCTTAAAAAAATCTCTCGTGACGTCATATCCGGTCGGACTGACCGTCGCAGAAGACGCAGTGAATGACCATCAAAGAACGTATTAATGCTGATCTGAAAGATGCGATGCGTGCCCAAGATAAGCAAAAAATTGGCACGCTCCGTTTGGTGACTGCTGCTATCAAACAAATCGAAGTAGACGAGCGCATTACAGTTGAGGATGAACGCTTATTAGTTATCCTCGACAAAATGGTCAAGCAACGCAAAGAATCTATCCACCAATTCCAAGCTGCAGGTCGAGACGATTTAGTCACGCAAGAAGAATACGAATTAACCATCATTCGTGATTATTTACCTACCCCGTTAACCAATTCCGAACTGAAAGACTTGATTGAAGAAGCCTTTCAAACCACTCAGGCAGAGAAATTATCTGACATGGGTAAAGTCATGGCGTATCTTAAACCTCGCGTTCAAGGTCGCGCTGATATGACGCTCGTCAGCGGCTTAATCAAAGAACGGTTCTAAGCAGCGCGCCTCACCAATCAACGACCTGCTTTAGCGCCCTCGTGATTTTCCTTAAATTTTGCTAAAATGACCGATACCTCCTCCTATAACGATATTTATGCAAGGTCTGATACCACGCTCATTCATCGATGAATTACTTACCAAAATTGATTTGGTTGAGCTCATCGATGCTTATGTACCATTAAAAAAGCGTGGTCTGAGCTATTTGGCCTGCTGCCCCTTTCACCAAGAAAAAACGCCTTCCTTCAATGTCATCCCTAAAAAGCAGTTTTATCATTGCTTTGGATGTGGCGCGAGTGGCAATGCTATCAGTTTTGTGATGAATTATTTGCATCAATCCTTTCCGCAAACCATTGAAACACTAGCCGCCAAGGCTGGGATGGTCATACCACGGGACTCTGCACCGGAACATATCAAACAAACATTCAGCTTACACAGCATTTTACAAAAACTTGCTGAATTTTATCAGAAAACATTACGTACACCGCAAGGCAACCCCGCAATTACCTACTTGAAACAACGCGGTATCAACGGAAAAATCGCACAGCAATATCAAATTGGCTACGCACCCCAAGGTTGGCATACACTTGAGGAATTTTTGCCCAAAAACCGCACGGAATTGTTGGCAACCGGAATGCTCATCGAAAAAGAGAATAGCAAAACCTATGATCGATACCGGCATCGCATCATGTTTCCCATTCACGATCGACATGGGCGCATTACTGGCTTTGGTGGACGAGCATTAGATAATGACCAACAACCCAAATATTTGAACTCGCCTGAAACCGTATTATTTCAAAAAAGTCATGAATTATATGGCTTGTACCAAATTCTGCAATCTCAGTCCACGTTATCCTCCATTATCATTGTAGAAGGCTATATGGACGTCATTGCCTTGGCACAATTTGGCATCGATTATGCCGTTGCTACTCTAGGCACAGCGACTACGGCGCATCATATTCAATTGCTTGGTAAGTATACGCAAGATTTGCGCTTTTGTTTTGATGGAGATCGGGCAGGTCGGCAAGCGGCCTGGCGTGCCTTAGAAACAAGTCTGGTTTATTTAGACTCCGGATTACAAGCCTATTTTGTTTTTTTACCCGACGGCCATGATCCAGACAGTTTCATTCGTGCCGAAGGTCAAACTGCTTTTGAAGCCCTGTTACAGCAAGCGATTCCTTTGCATCAATACTTTTTTACAACTTTATTAAAAGACATTGATAATAAAGATCTCACTGGAAAAAATCGGCTAATTCACACCGCCAAACCCTATTTAAGCAAAATCCCTGATTGCCCTTACAAAACATTGTTAATGTCTGAATTAGCACGACTAACCCATATCGACCAACATAGAATAGAGCAATTACTCCAAGAAGAAAGCCCAACCCAAGTGCAAACGCCTGAACATACCACCGCTCATTGGCAACGCAGTCCTTTACGCATTGCTTTGGCGCTCATCGTACAAAATCCTGATTTATTATACACAGCAACATTGCCCACACTTGAGCACATGCCACAAACAGAAGCAGAACAAATCCTACTGACGATAGTCATCCAACATATGACAGAACATCCCAATTTAAACACTGCCACGTTGCTCGAGCATTTTCGCGACTCACAGTGGTTTGATTTATTGACGCAATTTGCGGCATGGGAGCATCAAGTACCCGAACCCGCTCAAGCCAGCGAATTACTGGAAATGCTCCGCTTTCTGGCTAAAAAGAACAGTGAATTGCTTATTCGTCAATTAATAGAAAAATCCAAACAACAAGAACTCAGTGCTGCAGAGCGACAAAATTTACAAACCATGTTACGAGAGCGCCACAATTGAGGAAAATGCACAATTTTAATGCCATGCCAAAGAATAAATATAACAATATGCTAGCATGTTCTTATGCATCCGTTTATAATTGGGATCCGTTAAGATCTGTGTATCATCTATGAGCATTCCAAGCGAACAAGAACAGCAGCAATCGCAAATCACGCATGTTATTCGTCTTGCGAAAGAACAAAACTACCTGACACACGCGCAGCTTAACGATTTATTGCCTAATTTAGTCGATACTGAGCATTTTGAAGTCATTATTCATATTTTAGAAAATATGAATATCAAAGTCTTTGAACAACCTCCAGCTGAGGATGAACTGGCTGCTTTATTTAGTAACACCGAAGAAGCGCCTGAAGACCCCGACGAAGCTGCTGCGGTGCTCGCCTCCATTGATAAAGAAACCGGTCGTGTTACCGATCCTGTTCGTGCTTATATGCGTGAAATGGGTACTGTAGAATTACTGACCCGCGAAGGGGAAATTCGCATCGCCAAGCGAATCGAAGAAGGTATTTATCAAGTTCTACATTCGCTCGCTCATTATCCAGAGACAGTCAAATTAGTCCTTGACGGTTATGATTCAGTATTAAATGAAGAGATGCGCCTCAATGAGCTCATCAGTGGTTTCTCTGATGATGAAAGCGCGCCCCCTTCTAGTATTGGTTCTATGTTGGATGAAGCGCAACAAGACGTCGCTCCTGAGCTTGATTTATTGGATGTGGATGAAGAAGAAAGCGACGGTGGTGACAGCGACGGCATAGAAGTTGATGTCGGACCAAATCCTGAACAAGCTAAAATTTATTTTGACGAACTGCGTAGTGCCTTTACAAAAGCGCTCAACAGTATGCAAGCGCATGGTCGCACTGCGGCAAGTACCGAAGAATTGTTAACTATCATGTCAACCGCGTTCCTCAAACTCAAATTGACGTCTCGACAAGTGGACCGCCTAACGCGTCATTTTCGGCAGTTGCGTAACCATGTCCGTGAATTTGAGCGCAATATCATGCGTGTTTGCATTGAAAAAGCCAAAATACCACGTAAATTGTTTATTGAAACATTCCCTGGTAATGAAACAGATTTGGAATGGGTCGATACATTAATCAAGCAGCACGGCAAAAAAGTCGATGTGAATCGTATTAATGAGCTTTTGCCAGAAATAAGACAATTACAAAAGAAACTAGCACATTTCGAGAACGAATATGGTTTGACTGTTAGTGAAATCAAAGATATCAATCGTGAAATGTCGATTGGAGAAGCCAAAGCACGACGTGCGAAAAAAGAAATGGTCGAAGCGAATTTACGTTTGGTCATATCGATTGCTAAAAAATATACCAACCGAGGCTTGCAATTCTTAGATCTCATCCAAGAAGGCAACATCGGATTGATGAAGGCTGTGGATAAATTTGAATACCGACGAGGTTACAAATTTTCTACTTACGCCACATGGTGGATTCGACAAGCGATCACACGTTCTATCGCCGATCAAGCACGGACGATCCGCATTCCAGTGCATATGATCGAAACCATTAACAAATTAAACCGTATCTCACGTCAGATCCTACAGGAAACAGGCCATGAAGCCACTCCTGAAGAGTTGGCTGAGAAAATGGAGTTGAGTGAAGATAAGATCCGTAAGGTCTTAAAAATCGCTAAAGAGCCTATTTCTATGAACACACCCGTTGGTGACGATGAAGAATCGCACCTGGGAGACTTCATACAAGACGATAATGTTGAATCGCCTATTGAAGCGGCTACCGCTGAAGGATTACGCGAAGCAACCTTAGAAATTCTAGCAACGCTGACCCCACGCGAAGCGAAAGTGTTACGTATGCGCTTTGGTATTGAAATGAATACGGATCACACGCTAGAAGAAGTCGGCAAGCAATTTGACGTTACCCGCGAGCGAATTCGTCAAATCGAAGCCAAGGCGCTGCGCAAGCTACGCCACCCTTCTCGTTCCGACAAGCTGCGAAGCTTCTTAGAAGGGGATGAGAAGTAGTATCAAAAGAGTAAAACCCCAGGGCGTATCAACGCCCTACGTGTCGGGCCTATAGCTCAGTTGGTTAGAGCAGCGGACTCATAATCCGTTGGTCCTAGGTTCAAGTCCTAGTGGGCCCACCAATTAAAACCCTTAAAATCAATAAGTTACAATTGATTGTCTCAAAACCCAAAAATCCATTGTGGGGATTTTGTGGGGCACAAACGACATAAAGCCATCTATTAACCACCATAATAAATCAGCCGGTATAACACATCAATCTCGACAATGTTATTGTGAAATGACCCAATTGTTTCGGATTTTCTATACTAGTTTATCAAGAAGCTATTTTGTTGGAGGACAGGGACCCATATGCTGTTTCCCACAAACAAAACATCGAGATCTCAATTTTAACTTCTCTTCCCGATCTTTTTCTTCAGCTTCTTTGTTTTTTTCCTGTGGCCCTTTTGGTTTTAGAGAAAATGAAGCGTGATTCTTTTCTTCAGTAGAAGCGTCATGGTCTTTGTTGTGGAGTTTACTTTCAGTGTGCGCATGTAAATTTTGTACTTCCTCAGAAAAATCAGAATGCTGGAAGCGCGTTATAGCATAAGCTTTTTTAGCATACCCATGCGCCCTCTCGCGATCACTTTTGCTATTGCCTCGACTAAAAATGACAGCGGCATGAAAATAATCAAGAACATCAGACTTGGTATAACTTGTTGCTTCCGGCATAAGATCAGCAGCCAACTCTCTCCGTTTGGCATCATTGATTAAAATGATCTCTTTCATACTTGCCACTTCACGCTTGTCTTTTGTCTGAAGCAACCGACGCCTTTCTGCTTGATCAGCCATATATAATTTCAAAAGCTCTTCGTTTGTCATCGTCTATCCTAGCAAATTCCGACAGTAATTTAATTATACATCAAAAAAAATGGCTTTTTTCACAGCTACATACCAGTAAACCTCATCAAAAAATCTCGTTAAAAATGGAGTAAATGGTAGTATTTATAGCATAAAATCATCTATAATTTATTTAATCTATCAAAAATGAACATAAAGCATTCAACCTGAAATTAGATATCTATGACCTACCAAATGCCCGAAATCCGAATCTCGTCCGAAGATGAGAAACTATCTGCAGTCGAAAATGGATTAAGAGCAAGCTTGGACGACGCAGCTCAACCCAGCATGGCTTTACCCGATAGATTACAACATTACCATGTACCAGATGTCAGTATCGCCATCATAGACGGCAACTCTATTACAGCGCGATCTTATCATTCAACAGGCGCGGCTGGGGAGCCATCCTCCCCAGAAACATTATTTCAAGCCGGCTCTATTAGTAAAATGATCACTGCGGTTATTGCTTTAAAACTAGTTGAAGATGGGAGATTATCACTTGATGAGCCTGCCAATGCGCAATTAAAGGATTATCACATACCTGAAAATGAGCATACCTCGCATGAAAAAATAACTTTGCGACATCTACTCAGCCACACGGCCGGTTTAAGCATGAGCGGCTTTCCAGGATACACATCCTCACTGCCCCCAGAAGAACTTCCATATAATACTGCTGTGTTACAAGGCGGTTACTATCTAATGAGTGTCCCAACTCTCCCATCAGCTGAAGAAATCGATCTCTTACATCTAGAACACAGTTACATTTTCACGGAAGATAATTCGAAATTATTTTATATTGACCTGGACGGCCAATTGCAGGAAAAACCACTTATAAATACTGAAAAATTCCAATCTACTCTTCAGCAGTTTTACCAATTGTCTGCTGAGACAGAAACAAGCATCACATCTCCCTCTAAAAAAATTACTATAACAGACGAGCAGATCTATCTACTTATAAATGGAGAAGACTGTGAACCATCACCATCAGGCGTTGCTTTTACTCCAAAAGTTGAACCCATTCAGACACCGGGCAGTGCATTTCGATATTCTGGTGGCGGTACACAAGTGATACAACAACTTATTGTGGAAACCGTGGGAGAAGGCAAATCTTTTGCTGACATTGCGAAAGAAATGGTTTTCGATCCTCTTTCGATGACATCAAGTACCTTCGCATTTCAAGACCCAAGCACACCAGAGTCTGTCATAGCAAAAGGCCATGTCAAAGACGGCAGTACTGTGGCAGGTGGTTTTAATCTTTACCCAGAATCAGCTGCCGCTGGGCTTTGGACTACACCTACTGACTTGGCAAAATTTGTCATTGGCATCCAAAACAATATTATCTTAAATGAAACAACAACAGCGTCAATGCTTACCCAGCAACCGAACACTCCATGTGGACTTGGGCCATTTATAAATCCAAATTCCCATGAGTTTTCGCACACTGCCGGCACAGCTGGCTTTAGCGCCTCTTGTGTCGGTTTCAGCAATGGTATGCAGAAAGGCGCGATTGTCATGACAAATTCAGATAACGGGGATCTACTATTTCAAGAAATCAACCGTAGTATCGCAGTAGCCTATGACTGGCCAAAAGAATACTCTGATTATCCGATTGAAGTGCAAAACCCTGCTATAAACCTCATAACGCCTTTGTTAGGAGACTATGATCATCCCACCAATGCTGGCTGACGTGGTCAAGCAATTTGTTACAACCCAGTTAAGCCACTTTTTTTAACTCCAGCATTTGCGTTTCAAATTGATTCGGATTTTTATATCCAAGAAATGAATGCAGTCGATAGCTGTTATAAAACATCGTAATATAATTCAAAATATCT
>CAMCUM010000009.1 GCA_945878975.1 Legionella genomosp. 1 | reverse complement strand
TACTTAGCCGTAAATCCTGGAATCATTTTATTTTTGTGTTCCCATGTTCGTTTAATTAAATCAGACGTTGAACCAGCATACAGAGTGCCATTACGGCCACTTGCCATAATATAAGCGTAAAATGATTTCATCTCTCTTCCTTGTCAGAGAAGACCAGGATGTGCAGAATACTGCGAAAAACATTCATATTTTTTATTCTTTACTTGCAAAATATGCTCAAAATCCTGAGACACTTATTCGGATCATAAAGCAATTTGAAGATGCACGTTTTGATCCACAGCGTATCCATTTTACCTTGCGTTTAATGAGTCAATTTTTAAATGCTCGGCATTCTTTGGCTAGTGTGCAAACATTTGTAGATACAATCTGTGATTTAACCGAGGAAGACTCTCAACTCTTTACACAAATGTGTCAACACCCCCCCTATATCCCCATTCAGAAATGGTTGACATGGCATCGCGATCCTGACGTTGATATTCAACAACAATATCAACAATTCCTCCTTGAGCCTTTCGGAGCACGTCGTCTTGATTACACCTTTAATATGCATCAATATCAAAGGCAACGATCTCTGTTTCATGGGTTAATTTGTAATGGTGAGCCTTTTGTAGCTGATATTTTTACTGACGCATTAGGGCAATTACTCAATACCACATTGCGTGAAAATCGTTCTAAATCGCCAGATGAATTACAACACATTTTTCATGCAGCATCAGAACAGCAAGAAATGGTTGGCATGCTCTGTGCTGCAGTCGAATTATTAGCGCGTACAAGTTCTCAGCAAGACCTTGATTCAAATAGAATGATTAGTCAAGAATGCAATACGACGCAAATCATGGCTCTCTATGCATTATTAACGCACCCAACTGGCAAGTTATTTACACAAATTGACACAGGTGAAGGCAAGTCACGTATCATGATGATTTTGGCTGCTTGTAAATCAGCGACTGGATATACCGTTGACTTTGATACGAATGATATGCAACTCGTTGAGAGAGATTTTTTTGGTTATAAAGACTTTTTTGATACGGTTGATGTTGAAACGAGCATGATGACTTTACAGACGCCTTCCTTCTTATACCGAAAAAAAGGTGTTAATTTTTCAGACACACAAATATTATTATTACGTAACAAAAGTGATATTGATGGCAATCCATTTGCTTATCTAGATGAAGACCCAACGCGTCGCTGCTTATTACAAGATGAATGTGACCAATTTAAGCAGAGCAAAAGCAAAAATGCATTTAATTATGGTGCTTACTCTATCAAATTAAAGGAATTTTCCTGGGTGTATCCTCATCTGGTTAAATTTATGCAAACACAACCGTCTCGTGATCCATATACTATTGCCGAATGTCAAAATTTTGCTAATGCTTTTTTACATTATATTCATACTCATGATGCAGATCCGATGCATATCGTGCAACTAGGCATGTTTCACTCACATTACCCCGATCATTTGGCTATTTGGTTACATTCCGCAGATGCTGCATTAAAAACGATGCAATTCGATGGTGATTATACGACTACACAACAATTATTTCCCATGCAAAATGATGATGGGCATATGCAACTTTCTCGTAAAGTGTTGGTACTCGATCATGGACGTCCTGCACCTGAAGCTATTTTTGCAGATGGACGCCATCAATGCTTAGTCGCTTTACAAAACATCCTGGCCGGAGAAGAACAATTTGTCATACCTCCAGAATGCGAAACTCAAAGAACGATCTTTCCTATCACATCTATAGCGAAATATCGAGATGGGTGCGTGATTGGAGCGAGCGGTACAACCCGGAGTGAAGGACCTGTTTCTGATCCAGATATTAATTACGAGAATATATCCTATTTATCTGTGCCTCGAGAGAAACCATTGCGACGCACAGAAAAAAATGTGTGGCTGGCCAAAGATCAAACGCAACAAATTCAATTTATAAAGCAAGTGATTCAGGAAAAACTAGCCAATCATTTACCAGTGGTCTTCATATGTAAAAATGATGAGCAAAGTCAGATGCTCTATCAATCTCTTTCTCACGATTCGGAGTTGGCAGAGGGAGCATTCACTCGGGTTCATAGTTTAAGTACGAGTGAAGAAGAGTCGACTGCAATTCAACAGGCTGGTCAACCAGGCCATATTACGTTTTCTACTGCGGGTATGTTTAGTCGCGGTGTGGACATTATTTCTGACGATTTATATTGTTCTGCAACTTACGTGCCTAGTATAGAGGATGAAATTCAAATCAAAGGTCGAACAGCTCGAGCTGGAAAACCCGGTACATTTCAAATGATTCTTGATCTGAGTGATCCAGATATCCCTTTAAATGGTCAAACATATAATATAGAGAATGAGATCGAGATATATCAAAAAAAATTGGCATTAGATTCGACCTTTCAAGAAGAAACCAGCAAGATCTATGCTTTCTTTTTAGAAGAAGTGACAGAGATATTTTTAGCAACAAGACCTATGGATACGAATCTTATTGAGAGTTGGTTACTAGACTGGCAAGACTTACTTAGCAGACTGCAAAAAGATTGGGAAGTGCAACGTGAACCTTTATTGACAGCATTACAACAGCATGACCAAGCTAATTTCGAGCGTATATTTCATACATTTACTCACACATGGCTGACGCATACTTATGCAAAATTTCCAACTGCACAAGCGTCTACTCGGCACGAGGCCATTCAAGCACTGTCTGCTAAAATTTTTACATCTGCCATGCATCAAGTTGTTTTTTTTCAACCCAAACGTCGTGAGCTTAAAAAGCAATATGGCTACGATCCTAGTGATGATGGCCAGGCACGAATTTATGAACAATGGTTTGCTAAAACAAGAGCTACTCTCAGCGGTAAGCGAAGATGGTTTGCTGACTATCATGCTTGGCGTGAGGGTCGGGGTGCTTTATTTCCCGATCTCATGGCGACATTAAACGGCGAACGTCCATTGTTTGTTGAATTATTGTTGGCGATTAAAAAGTTGCTGCTAGCCATAAACGCGTTCTTCTTTCAAACACCCGATCAAGGTGAGCCAGAATTACGTATGGGTTTAGTGGGTGGATAATAGGCGCCGTTGCAAAAAATATCTGAGTGACAACAGCATAAATTACGGACGCAACCCGTCCGTAAACATCTAACAGTTCTTTAGGGCTGCTCGCCTCGCCTACGTGCCTCGGCTTGTCCGAGGCATCCAGGAGATGCTCAAGTTAAAAATAAAGCCAAATTAAACGCATTAATCCATTGATTAGTAAGAGCAAACTCATAATATAACGGTTCTGACACCAAGTATAAAACGAGTTTGCAATGGCTAGACTTATGCTCAGTAAAGAAAAAATTTTTATTTAACCGTGATTTACTAATATTAAGTTTTAGTTTCTTGCTGGGATGTCAGATCTCATTATGCTTTGTATACAATAATAGTGATGCAAAAGGCTGGTGGGTTTTTATTATTTATTTCATGACGGTATACGGGTTAATTTTTTCCTCTGTTTTCTCTATCTTTGCTATGTTAATAAAAAATCATAAATTTTATACGCTTATTTTTTTATTCTTAGTTATAGGACTGATATCTTTGGGAAATTTTTTACCACATTATATGACGCTCCCATTAATCGGAAACACTGAGACTTTTTATGTAGTAACATGTTCGCTGCTCATTGTTTATTTGCGATTATCTGTAAGATAACTAGAGTAGTTTTCAATCGAGAACCAAATAGAGGGTATTAAAATAGTACGCACCACAATAAACTGACTTAAAAAATGAAAAATAATAAATTAGTGTTTCAATCATTGAAGTTGCTATAGCAGCTTTCGTTTACTCATCCGCATGTGCAAAACAAATTTATCCGGCAGAAATTTTAGGAAGAGATTTAAATTACCCTGGTCTCGGCTGGGCGGGAACAGCACCTTACTATTTTGGTTTAATCAAAAACATGAGTGGCATTTAAATGGAGAGAAGTCGGCTTCTGACATCCGTGCAGCTCGCTTCTGAAAATGACACCTAGACTTTTGCTACCTGAGGTATGCCTTCTTTATCGGATCGCACTAAAACTTGATCTTTAAATTGAGAGCTATATTTCCTTCTGATTGTTTTTTGTTCTGAATTATTGTTGTTCATTTCTCACCTCTGCTTAAGATTTTACTCTCTTAGCAGGGTATCCGACAAATCAGGGCAGTATCATTTGATAAACGTGGAAATATATAACGTTTCGGTTTACCTAAAAACATATTTAATAAACTGTGTCATCCATAGGGATGACACAGTTTATTAAACTGTTTAGTACAAAGTACTAGTCACGTGATCCCACATATTTGTCATCAAAATAATGACGCAATTTTGTTCGCAATGTGCCACGGCTAATTCCCAACATGACTGCCGCGCGTGATTGGTTATATTTGCAATGTTCCATAACAGCTTTAAATAGAGGCGTTTCAACTTCCTCAAGTACAAACTGATACAAATCGACAGGATCAGCACCCTTTAATTCCGAGAAATACTTCTGCACCGATTGTGTGACACTTGCTGCTAAGGACGCAGTGGTATCCCCTGCTTCATTGCTGATTATTGTCATTCTTATTAACTCCTTTGCTTAAAAGCTATATTTTAGCGAATTGGATAATTCCTGACAAGATAATTGTTCACAAATCGGCAAATGATTTGTTTATAGGGATACTTGCTGTAAAATTTCAGCTCTTTCAGGCTCGAGTGGCGCTTCTCGCGACAGCGTAAAAAGTCGATATCGCATCAGATCAGCACCAGATTTCAATGCCAGTATAGAACCCAATGCTAATGCGGCAGCACAAATGGCCACCGTATGATCAGCCAATATTGGCAATACAAGACAAGTAAAACAAGGGTTACCCGCCAAAATGCCGATGGAAATAGCTATCCCGGCTGTTGCTAAAGCCAAGAGTAATAACGACCAATATGGAAAGTTTGAACGTAATCTTGGACTGTCTGCCGGGAATATAAAACGAGCTTGTCCCTGCTGCGTTTGGGCTTCATATCTCTGGATCACTTTCACTAATTCCGTAAATTGATGAAGCATCTTCGTAGTCGAGTCTTGCTCATGTAACAAACGGACTATATTATTTAGTTTTACCAGGGTGTCAGCAAGTTGGGATCCTTCTTTGAGATCAGTACGCTCCAGAGCTTTTATAGCAGATAATCGCTCGCCCAAATGCTGCGTTCTATTCTCTATCGTCACCTCAACAAAGCTCTGAAAATACATCGCCTCAAATCGCGCTATCACTTCTGGACAATAACGATAGTTCTCAATGTTTGTGATACGTGTTTGCAATAATTGATTAAGTCTGATATATTTTTAGCAAAAAGAGCACGGTCCTGTTGGTACGAGTCAATACGCGTTGCAAGCGCCAGCAAGTCCTTTTTAAGCTGTAACTCTTGGTTCAAGCGCAATATTAATTGTGTAAGGATATTATCAGCATCCCTTTGATAATATTCTTTTTTTACCTTAGAATTTGATAACTGATCATAGAAATCTTCATTATACTCAATGGGCTGATAACTTTCTAATTTTCTTCGAATATAAGCAGTTCCCGGAGATTCTGCTCTTATATAATTAATCAGTTTAGGGGCGAAATGCTTAGCTAAACTAAAGACCAATACACTGAGCTCGGCATAATCTGATTCTACAGGCCGAAATACAATAGCGTCGAAAACAAATTTAAGTTTATCCGTTGGCCTTAAATAACCACATAGATCACCTTTAGATAACACCGCACAATCAAAACAATCTAAAATATCCGCTGTACTCGTCTGCAAAGCACTCACTAACACAGTAGGTTCAAGCGGAACTTGTGCTATCAGTTGTTTTTGTAAAAAACCAAGCTATTCGATACGCTTTTGGTATTCTACGTCTAAATTGCCCCTCAGATAGGAAACATCAACCGGTACAACAGCCATTTGAGATGTCGCGCTGCTACATAAATTTTCTAGTGCATTTCGGCTATTGGCTGGCGTAACATCCGCTTGTAAATAATTATGATAAGAAAAATTTTGAATCTGATCTAATAAACGAATTTTTTCTTCAGATGCAACTGTATGAAAATAACGATGCAGGTTTTCATTTAAAATAATGGGCATACGCCTAGATCCTTCGCGCCATGCTGGTGAACTGTTATGCAGTAAACTCCATAATTCGTTATTTCCTTGCGTAGATCTTGGATTCAAAGTCTGTAGCAATTCAAAAAACAGAACACCAAGCAAAAAATGCTCAGCATTTACCTCATTTGCAGCCACCATTTTCTGTATTTCTTTAAAGTAAGCATCTAAAGTAGGTAAGGCTGTTTGTACACGTGCATAGAATGATAATTGCGGGAACCATGATTTCTGTTCGTGAATTGGGCCTTTCAAAGTTAGTTTTAACAAAGTTATTATTTGATATAGGTACCAAGCATATTTGCTATGCTCGGACAAACCCCCATCATGTTCGATGGAGGTTATGGGCCAGCTTGGATCGAAACTTATACCCATTGCAATAAGCGTGCGTTCGATTGTATCTAATTTTCTCAAAAAAACTTGATACGTCTCCTCACGCGGATATTCAGATGCCGCTCTCATATAGTCAATAAGGCTGGAGAAAATGCATGCCCATTAATAGTGAGTTTACCATTGTCCAATTTTATCAAGATCAAATAGTCTTGTCCGTCTGGAACCAACACACCTGAATCAATCCATTCTTTCTTTTTTTCCGCTACTTTAGCAGAGGTTTTCGTTTCAATATCCGCCATATTGAGCGTGGCAGGTTGTGCTTCCTTTTCTACCGAAGTTTGCGCTTGCTTGGTGGCTTTTTGCAACATCGATTTTTCAATCACAGCATGCAACCATTTCGTTACAACTGTTTCAGATACTCTTAAATGACTTTCCCCATTGATTTTTTGCAATAATTGAAAAGGATTCGTCATTTGTTCATTAGGTAAACTAAGCTGCACATCCGCTTTCACATGCCCGTCAAGCATCGTCAATTCGAAATCACTCATAGTCAATTGTGCCCCTTTCGATAAAAGCGCAGGCACATCAGGCATCAGTAACCAAACAGCTGGTTTCTGATTATTCCCAGAGCGCTGTACATCGCGAATCTTTCGATTCATTGCTGCCAACACATTCGCATCTAAGTTTTTCAAAGATATATTCAACGCATCATTTGTGTAACTTCTGTCTCCCAAAGCCAATTCTTTCGCCGTTGCCGAAATAGTCGTAGCGAACAAACCATTTTTAATATCACTTTCTGAATGAATTTGAGCACCTACAATACGAAATACTGGTTGAGGTGATTGCCCTTGTACTTTCCTAAATAGCGTCAAAGTAGGCACATCTACCTGTACTTTTCCGATATACAATTCATTCAATACTTGGTGCATGTCGTACTCTGTTTTCACAGGTCCTGCGATACCTTCTATATCTTTTTTAAACCAGGAAAATCCTTCAAGAGCCATGTCTCCCTGCAAACGCTGTTTGTTGCTTGATACAACGATCTCCGTCTGCAGTCCCAACCATTGAAAATAATCATTTCCCTTTTTTGCTTGCAGTTTATAGGTTGAGACGAAAAATTGAATGGTCGTGTTATTCAAATAACTCACTAGAATATGGATGGCATATGTCAATTTACCAGCGGTCAGATCGTAGGTTTCTTTTAATTCATGAGCAAATGCAGCAGGAAGGCGCGCTGTAGACTGTGCGTACCCTAAACCAAAATGAGGTTTAGCATCAACGAACATCACAGGGCCATGATAGATATCCAAGGGCATTACAAATGTATAGATGGTACTTGGGATCATAACCGTATTATGCCCTTGCGGCGGCGCTGAAGATTGTGGTGATTTCATCGACCATTTTAATTCTGCATGCGACCGGAACCACCCTCTCTTATAATCCTGTATCACAACAGCCATGCCATTTTTTTGGTTGAGTGCCGTAATATTCTTCTTCAACATTTTTTCAGTAGCCAGCCCCATGCCATAGTAACTGCATAATAAAACTAACGCACCCACTCCGACGCCAATCGCTCCCATACCAAGCACTTTTTTCATGAATACACTCCCATACGTTTCATTCTATTTTGACCCGGAATCTTAAAATGTCAACAAACAGATCTTGTTCCGAGTAAACCCAGCCGCGCGCGTCAGCAACGGAAAATGCGCATTAATTTACGCTCTAAGGAACGCAACTCACTATGACACCTCGACCCTCTTACAATAAGTCTCTTTGATTGTCAAAACCAATAAACAAGCTATGCAAGAGAATATAGGCAATAACCACAATCCAGCTTGAAAATCTGTCAGATTCAATAAATCAACATGATAACCTCGTGACCCGGCATGTTTATCCACTAAAAAACCGACCAAAGGTTGGAGACCTGCTCCAATGAAAATAGACATCATATTAGTAAAAGCAATGGCAGTTCCAATGACCACACGTTGACTCAACTCTGTTGACACAGCATAAGCCAAAGCCACACCACAATTGCTTAGCCCGAATAAGAAAAAGATCACGCAAACCGCAAAAGGAGATAAGACTGGCGAAAAAACAAAGACAGACGTCAATATCACACCACAAATCCCAGACAACATCATAAGTGGTTTGCGTTTGCCCATTCTATCAGATAAATATCCAAATATTGGGCCACCAATGACCCAACCTATAAAAATCAAACCAACTGCAAAAGCCGCAAAGTGCACAGTTAATCCACGACCATACGCCAAATAAGCTGGTCCCATTGATTCACCAATCACAGTGGTCGGTGCATACAGAAAACCCGCATACAATGCATTGAACCAAGTTTGGCGCTGTGACAAAACGCGCCGCAAGCTCATCCACAGCGATAACGTGACTGACGCAGCTTGCTGCAATTTTTTGGTCGCTGTGACAACAGGACTATCTTGAATAAACCGAAACAACAACGCAGCCAAAACAACAAAAATGACCGCAACAATCACCATGCTTTCTCGCCAACCCACTGCGGTCACTAAAAAAGATAACGGAGCCTGCCCAGCAGAAGCACCTAACATCCCTAATGCTTGGGTCAAACCAGCCAACAATCCTAATTTTTCTGGAGGAAACCATGATGTCGCCAAACGTAATGCAGAAATAAATGCAAAAGCAGCGCTAAATCCTATGAGCACACGCGCAAAAGAAGCCATACCTAAGCCATGTGCCGAGGCAAACACACAACATCCTAATGCTGTAATCAAAGACATAAATGTCAATAAATAGCGGATCTTAATGCGATCAACCGTTAGACCGACCGGTATTTGCATCATAATATATGGAATATAGAAAAACGCTGTCAGCGTGGTAAATCCAACTTCATTAATTCCAAATGCAGTTTGGAGGTCGCGGTGCATCACGCCTGGCGCAACACGTGCCAAATAATCAGAAAAATAAAAGGTCGCAGCCAAGCCCCAAACAAACCACGCTTGCGATAGGTTGTAACGTTTTTTTGGCATGTCAGTATCACTCCTAACGATCTATACGTGTCGCTTTGATAAAGCGCAGTAAATAAGGTTTTATTACCCTTCATTACGCTACGCTATACGCATTGCACTTGCTTTATAAAGAAGAAAGAGTATACTCGCATAGTTTTAAATTTCAACCAAGGTTCATTGCCCATGACAGCTTTAGAGCAAGCTATTAGCGCTGCTATCCAAAACAATGGCGAGTCTGTCAGTGTCAACAAAGCATATTTGGAATTCATCAAAGCGAATTTCATCATCCCTATCGAAAAACAAGTAGATGATAGCGAACCTCGTACGCTGTTTTTTTCAACAGAAACCCATGTTTTTTTACCTGTTTTTTCTAGTATGTCTTATTTTGAGACATGGGCGGAACCTATCAAAGATGATATAGATATTCTAAAACTGTCTGGTGTGAATTTACTAAAGGGCCTAGGTGACAATACTTATGTCAGTTTGAACATTGGAAGCGAGTTTTACAAGGAGTTTCAACCTAGTGAATTAGCCAGAATGCGCAGTATGGTTCTAAAGTTTTTCCCAACAGACCAGTAGATGAAACAACCCTACCATGCAAATACAAAATAATGTGCCTATACTACCATAGGGTGATTCAAAAAAATAAATGATGCCTAACTCTAAAAATGATTTTTTCAAATTTGGTCACTATATATATCAGTTTCGAAAGGCCATCGTTGTCTTTTGGGTGCTTTTATTCATCACATGCCTACCATTGCTATCTACTATTATTGCACCCTTTCAAGACACAGGCTTTGTTGCAGATGGCTCCGTAAGTGATAAAACCGAGCAATTTCTAAGTAAAAAACTTGGATTTGGCCATAACCAATTTATCGTGTTGTACCACAGCAAACATCTTATTGCGACAGACCCAGAATATCTGAGTCAGATCAAACATTCTCTATCGGGATTAAAAGACCTAGATATCAAATCTGACATCATCTACCCTCAAGAACAACAAATCTCTGCTGACAAACATACCGCGTATGCCGTTATTTATCTTAAAACCTCTGACACATTAAGCACCGAAACGCTTCACAGGTTTGTTGCCTCAATCAAACAGCCTAAATCGCTAACAATGCAATTAGGCGGAGAAGCGATATTCGTTGAAAAAATTAATCAACAAACTCAAGAAGATTTATACCGAGGGGATTTATTCGCCATCCCAGTCTCTATCATTACACTATTATTTATTTTCGGATCCGTTAGTGCAACCCTAGTACCTATGGGCATTGGGGCTTGTTGTGCTTTATTTATGCTCACCATCCTATTTGTAATTGGATATCTGACCCCTTTATCTATTTTTACTTTGAATATTGCATCCTTGTTAACACTTTGCCTTAGTTTGGACTATGCGTTATTCGTTATTAATCGTTTCCGTGATGAATTAAACGCTAAAAAGGACATTGAAGCCTGCATTCAATCCACCCTATCCACTGCTGGAAAAGCTGTGTTTTATAGTGGGCTAGCGGTATTCACAAGCTTAAGTGCCTTACTCTTTTTCCCGATTAATATCCTTAGTTCCATTGGAATTGGAGGACTGGTTGCTGTATTTGTTGCTGTCTCTGCAAGCCTCACTTTACTCCCTGCCATCCTGGCTATTTTAGAACACCGCATCAACGCCTTTCCTGTGCGAAAAATTACCGTTCAACGCTTTAGCGCTAGAAATAAAAAAGGTATTTGGTATCGAATTGCCCACACCGTTGTAAATAACTCCTTGAAATACTTCAGTTTCACCTTGCTATTTTTATTATGCCTAGCCTCTACCGTGTTTAAAATTCAGGTAGGCGTTTCAAATTTACATATCCTACCAGCACAATCTGAAAGCCAGAGATTTTTTAGTACTTATGAGAAAAATTTTAATCAACAAGAATTAAATCCTATTTTACTAGTCGTATCAGCAAATAGTGGAAACATACTTGATCCAAAGTACATATCAGATCTTTATGATCTAGTTGCAAAAATAAAAAACGATCCGCGCGTCTCCGAGGTAAATAGTATTGTTTCAATCAATCCCTCTCTCACTAAGAAGCAATATAAAGCCTTATACCAAACACAACAGAGACCACCAGACCTAGAGCAATTTCTCGAGCACTCCACCCGTCGACAATTTACAGCGATTACAATCATCAGTCGCTATTCTGCAGACTCGCCTAAAACCAAAGCACTGATCAAAACATTACGGGAACTGAAACCAGGTAAGGGTTTGGTAAGCAGACTCACTGGCACGCCCGTTATCAATGCTGAAGTCCTATCAGTCGTTGCAAAGATCATGCCTTATGCGTTGCTATGGGTATTGATTATGACTTACTTGATATTATTGTTCTTACTGCGATCTATTGTCCTACCCTTGAAAGCTATTATTATGAATATCTTAAGTTTATGCACCAGTTATGGTGTATTAATCTATATTTTCCAAGAGGGACATTTTCATACTCTGTTAGGTTTCAATCCACAAGGTATCCTAGACATCAATTTAATCATTATTTTATTCTGTGCACTGTTTGGGTTTTCCATGGATTATGAAGTATTTTTACTGACCCGTATTCATGAAGCATATATCGAACATCAAGATAATAAAAAAAGTATTATTTTTGGTATTGTAAAAAGTAGCCGTATCATCACCAGTGCTGCATTAATTGTTATTGTGCTATGTGGTTCCTATATGGTCGCAGATGTATTAATTGTAAAGGAATTTGGTCTGGGTATTGCCATTGCGATTTTTGTAGATGCCTTTTTGATCAGGACTCTTTTGGTTCCTGCTACCATGGCGATCCTAAACACTTGGAATTGGTACTTACCTAAATGGTTAGTAAAATGCTTGCCAAAGGATGTGTAGCAGTTTCCGATCTGTGCCCCGCTCTTTAGTCGCAAGCGTGGCCAGTACCGTTGCATAATTGGCCATCCGAGGTCAGCCCACCATAACGATAACAATTCCAATCATCTACACATTCTTGCGTAGTCGTATAACGTTGATAAGCACAAGCTCGTTGCAATGGTCCCAACGTGTCAACCATTGTTTTGTAAACCAAACCCATATTAGTACAGCGCCCTTTTGGTAATCCTGAAAAAACACAATGGCATTCTGCAGCTAATTTGAATGACTCACAAAATTCAGCTGATGTTGAGGGGGAAGCTAAAGAACACGTAGCAAACGAGAGGGAATCTAATGACAGCAAACCAACAACCAACAATCCTTTGACCAAACTATCCATATCTTATTACACCTTAAATAAAAATCCTTTTTATTAGGGTGTGTTGACAATTCAGAGCCCTACGTCCCGCGGCTTGTCTGCGGGATCCAGTACGAACTTTATCAGCGCAATCAGTCTTCGCATCGTTCAAGATTCCTGGATCCCGCGGACAAGCCGCGTGACGTAGGGCTTCGTTAGATGAATGGTCAACAGACCCTATTATCGAGTCCCACCTACGGTCAATGACGAAATTTTTAAAGTGGGCTGCCCTACTCCTACAGGAATAGATTGTCCATCTTTACCACAAACGCCTATCCCCATGTCTAAAGCCAAATCATGTCCAATCATAGTGATTTTATGCATGACTTCTGGCCCATTGCCAATCAATGTAGCGCCACGCACTGGTTGCGTTACTTTTCCATTTTCAATCAAATAAGCTTCGCTAGCAGTGAAAACAAATTGTCCTGATGTAATATCCACTTGCCCACCACCAAAGTTCACTGCATACAAACCTGATTGCACTGAGCGAATAATATCTTCAGGATCATCTTGTCCTGCTAACATGTAAGTATTCGTCATACGTGGCATGGGCACATGCGCGTAAGATTCGCGGCGACAATTTCCTGTCGATGTCATATTCATCAATTTTGCATTCAAATGATCTTGCATGTAACCGACTAAAACACCATCTTCAATCAACACCGTGTTTTGCGTAGGCGTCCCTTCATCATCTACGCTCAATGAGCCACGTCGATTCGGTAATGTACCATTATCGACAACCGTAACACCGGATGCTGCGACCTTTTCGCCAATTTTTCCAGAAAAAGCAGACAATCCTTTACGGTTAAAATCACCTTCCAGGCCATGGCCAACTGCTTCATGTAATAGCACGCCTGGCCACCCAGGGCCTAAGACAACAGGCATCATGCCTGCAGGTGCATCAATGGCATCTAAGTTTAATATTGCCTCGCGCACAGCTTCTCGCGCACAATGCAACGCTCGTTCCTCTTGATGGAAATAAGTATAATCAACCCTGCCACCGCCGCCGGAACGACCTGATTCGCGACGCCCACTTTCTTCAACAATCACTGAAACATGCACACTGACCAGTGGACGCACATCAGATATTATTCGACCATGCATGTCCATAATTAACACGACTTCATGCGAAGCTGATAAGGAAGCATTTACTTGAATCACACGAGGGTCGCAGCGTCGCGCTTCCGTATCTATTTTTTGCAGCAGTGCAATTTTCTCTTGTTTGCTCAGGCTATCAATTGGATTGGATTCAGCGTAATAATGTGGCACATGCAAAGGTTGGGTACGAATCGTTTTTATTTTAGAAGCAGGTCCATGTGCGATCGAGCGCGCCGCTGCTGCTGCACGCTCCATAGCGGGTAACACAATATCATCGCAGTAGGCATAGCCTGTTTTTTCGCCACTAACAGCGCGAATACCGACTCCGCGATCGATAGAATATGAGCCACTCTTTACTTCAGAATCTTCCAAATACCATGATTCATAGCAACCACTTTGAAAATACAAATCCGCAGCATCGATGTGCTGACCCATCAGGGATTCCAGCACACGTTGAATTTGGGCTTCATCTAGAGAAGAGGGTTTGAATAATACTTCTTTGGCAAAAGCTAACTGTGTGTCCATTCCGAAATTCAACCGTAGTAATTCTAGTTTGGATGATAAAATGGTTCCCCTTGAAAAGCAAACAAAATGACACAATATGTGATATACTGAGTAATGAAGTTTTAATATAAAACGGAGCTAAATGATGAGCAAACAAAATGTATCAACCTTTTCACGTAGTACAGAATCGGCATTAGCAACGAATAAAGTTCTACGTAATACGTATATTCTACTATCCATGACTTTCATATTTAGTGCTGTCATGGCTTATGTTTCTGTTGTATCAGGTATCAGATCTATCAACCCCCTCATTTTTATTGTGTTTGCATATGGCTTGATGTTTTTAACGCATGCCTTACAAAATAGCCCTTGGGGTTTGGCGGCTGTGTTTGCCTTTACTGGATTCATGGGGTATGCATTAGGACCTGTGCTCAACGCCTGCCTGACGCAATTTCATAATGGACCACAATTGATTGCCACCGCACTTGGCGGCACCGGAATCATCTTTTTTGGATTGTCAGCTTATGCATTGATAACCCGCACAAACTTTTCTTATCTGGCTGGCTTTTTATTTGCAGCCATGATGGTAGCGTTTTTGGCAATGATTGCTGGCGTATTTTTCGCATTGCCTGCCTTACAACTCATCATTTCTGCGGCGTTCATGCTTATTTCTTCCGGTTTGATCTTATTCCAAACCAGTGAAATCATTCATGGTGGCGAAAGAAATTATATTGCTGCGACGGTCTCGTTGTACGTATCCATTTATAATTTGTTTATCAGTTTATTGAATTTGCTCAGCTCATTTTCTGGCCGAGACTAAATCCTTGATCCCCTTCTCTCGTTGAGAGGAGGGGCGACATCCTTAGGGATATAAAGATGATGCGCAAAACCATTCTTACCATCTCAGGACTACTATTAACGCATATTGGATTTGCAACGTCCTATCCAGGCACGAATGCTCCTCCATACCCTAATGAGGCCATTACACCATTCTATTATCCTCAAACTCAAATAGTGATAGACCCAAGAGACGACGCAAACCGTATCCTATCTAGTCCTGGACCGACGAACTCTCAAATACAACAACAATCTGACCCACCCTCCACTGCTACTGGGCCATAGGGGCAGAAGACTAAATTAATATCCGTCTTTGCGACCGAAGAGAAGCAATTGTAAGTTTGAATAGTGGTATTATACGCCTCAAGAGAGTAGTCCCCCACGGAAGTGGTGAAGCAATAGATTTTAACGATCATCTAGATCTTGGTACTCTAGCCCCACTCTCGAAACGTTTGAATAGTTGAATGAGCTGCGTAAGCACGCTCGCTTACAATCGTAAACAATAATTTCGACGCTGAAATGGAATTTTATAGGAATTGATATTGGTAAACTGAGCTTTGTTGTATCGGTATATGGAAGTAAAAAAGTTAAAGAATATGAAAACAATCCTAAAGGAATCGGGTATTTTCT
Organism: Legionella genomosp. 1; assembly: GCA_945878975.1. Lineage (GTDB taxonomy): Bacteria > Pseudomonadota > Gammaproteobacteria > Legionellales > Legionellaceae. The sequence goes on along the minus strand of CAMCUM010000009.1, from coordinate 44,771 downwards.
AAAAAATTAAGGTAAAAAACTTCATTCGTTCATTTGGCAACGGAGCAAAAAAAGATCCATTGGATAGTAAGGCTCTGGCATTATATGGATATGAAATAGTGAACGATTAGCGTCTTTTAAACCCCAATCAAAACAAGCACTTGAGTTATATGAGCTAGTGCAACGCTGTGGTGATTTAAAATCGACGCTTGTTGCAGAAAAAAATAGATCTAAAGCCCCACGCACTGACTCTTGGTTAAAAAGTTTTTATAATCGGTTAGTTGAAACCGGCAAGAAGAAGATAGTAGCATTAACTGCCCTGATGCGTACAATTATTGTTATTGCGAATGCTAGAGTTAGAGACTTTGAATCAGCGACTTTGTCAAACATTTAGCCAATAAAAAATGATTTAAAAAACTCGAGTTTGGCCATTTTTAAAAAGGAACTAAATTTGTCGTCATTGCGAACGTAGTGAAGCAACCCAGTACAGCTATTCAACGAAGCATCGATCTGGGTTGCTTCGCTGACGCTCGCAATGACGGATTTTTATACCAAATTATAAAAACGGCTCAGTCGAGAAAAAATCGCTGAGACATAGTTGATCCAGAGCTCAAAACACTGTACGTTGAATTGCTTCGCGATGCTCGCAAAGACGGTTTTGCTAACAAAAAAATCTCAAGGTTAGATTCGTTTACACTGGTTTGATTTGCCAGGTATGCTTGGCTCTATATAACGCGGGCAGATCAGCTACTGTCTTCGTGTGAGGGGCGGCCAAATTGAAAATAGGACGTTCTTGACGATAATAAACACCCAACGGAACTGGAAATTTTTGTATATCCAAATTTGCTAAGTGTATCGCATGATTGTAATTCGTCACGTTATGAAGGTACGCTTGGGCTTTATCGCTCGTCGTGATTTCGAAATCTTCGCCATGCCATAATAATCCCTGTTCTTTGTCCTCTCCATACAGCAATGGTTCACCATCTTGCAAGCTAATCGTACGCTTGGCACGGTGCGCTTTTAATGAGAAATCATCAAACACGCCTGGATTGAAGATATGACAATCTTGATTAATTTCAATCAAAGCACAACCTTGATGGGCGTGCGCTTTTTTTAACAAAGCACCCAAATGCTTGGGGTCCTTATCGACTGCTTTGGCCACAAAACTTGCACCAGCCGCCAAAGCCAAAGCCAACGGATTAATAGGAGGGACTGTTACCCCAGTAGGAGACGTTTTAGTCACTTGTCCCAAATGTGAGGTAGGCGAAAATTGTCCTTTGGTCAAGCCATAGATTTGATTATTGACCAACAATATCTTCACATTCACATTGCGGCGTAGGCAATGCAATAAATGATTACCACCAATACTGAGGGCATCGCCATCTCCAGTGATAACCCACACCGTCAAATCTTCACGAAAGGCTTTGATGCCAGTGGCAACTGCGAGTGCCCGCCCATGTATCGTATGATAGCCATAGGTATTCATATAGTATGGCAAGCGGCCCGCACAACCAATACCAGAGACAAAAACATGTTGTTCTGGCGGTAACCCGAGTTCTGGCAGCGTACGTTGTAAAGCTGCCAAAATAGCATAGTCTCCACAACCAGGGCACCAACGTACTTCATTGTTAGAGGTAAAATCATCCTTGGTATATTTATTGTCTGGCATGAGCTTTATCCTTGATCTGCTGAAACAAAGACTGGGTTGAAAATGGGAGGCCATTACACTGTGTAATCGCTTGAATATCCTTTAAATAATGCGCGCGAAGAATCTGGCATAATTGCCCAGAATTCAATTCTGCCAAATACACATATTGAAATTTTTCGAGAATACCACCTAAGTCATCAGGCAAAGGACTCAAGTAGCGTAACTGTAATAAAGCTATCGCTATACCTGCTTCTTCACACAACATTTGAACTGATTTCAAACTTCCATACGTACTGCCCCAGCCAATCAGCAAAATATCTGCATCGCGTTCCCCTTCTAAGTTCAGAGCTGGGTAGGTTTTGGCGATACCGGCAATTTTCTGCGAACGTAAACGAACCATCTGTTGATGATTTTGAGCATCATAGCTGACATGACCTTCTTCACCATGTTTTTCCAAACCACCCAAATGATGCATAAAACCTGCAGAACCAGGTATATTCCAACTACGACTCAAATGCTCGTCACGCGTAAACGGATGTGGAAAGCGATTAAAGTCTACCTTTGGCATATTGATATTTGCAACATCTGGCAAACGCCAAGACTCAGCAGCACTCGCAAGATAAGCATCCATTAATACGATCACAGGCGTCATAAATTGAATGGCAATCCGAAATGCCTCGATGATCATGGTAAAACAATCAGCCGGTGTTTGGGGGGCCAACACAGGAATCGGTGCCTCTCCATGACGTCCAAATAATGCTTGATTCAAATCAGATTGTCCGGTTTTGGTCGGCAATCCAGTTGACGCCCCAGCACGTTGCACATCTAAAACGACCAAAGGTAATTCAGAGATCACAGCCAAACCTAAGCTTTCACTTTTCAAATCCAAACCCGGCCCCGAGGTCGCAGTCAAAGCCAAGGATCCGGCAAACGCCGCACCCAAACAAGCACAAATGGCTGAAATCTCATCTTCCGCTTGAAATAGATGCACACCATAATCTGAAAATTTAGCGCATTCTTGTAACACTGACGAAGATGGGGTAATCGGATAGCCGGCTACCAAAGTGGTTAATTGGGTACTCACGGCAACCGTCGCGATCCCCAGGGTCACAGCTTCTACACCAGTGATATGCCGATAATCACCAGGTGCTCGGCTGATCTGACCTAAAGCCCTCGGACGCTTGCTCAATTCCAATGTCATTGCATAATTATAACCTGCCAACAAAGCACGTTCATTTGCTTGTTGTAATAGAGGTTGCTGTTTGAATTTTTTTAGAAAAAATTGTTGGCAGTCATGGGTAGGCAAGTCAAATAACCATAATACCAATCCCAATACATAACAGTTTTTAGCTTTTTTCGCATCCGTTTGCGACAAATCCAAGCCTTCTGTTGCTTGGAGCGTCAGTTGAATAATGGGAATGGATAAAACCTGGTACAACGATTGATGTTCAGCAAATTGCAAAGGATCATACCCTGCTTTTTCCCAATCTTTATCTTCTAAACTATCTGCGTTTAAAATCAAAATACCATCTTGATTTAAATATTGCAGTGATTTTTTCAATGCAGCAGGATTCATCGCCACCAGGACATCTAAAGTTTCCCCGGCGGTAAAAATCGCCTGATCAGCCATGGCCAACTGAAATCCGGACACGCCTCCTACCGTACCCGCTGGGGCACGAATTTCAGCAGGAAAATCTGGCATAGTCTGTACTTCTCGTCCTTGCAAAGCAGCTGTGATCGTCAATTGCTCTCCGACCAATTGCACCCCATCTCCAGAGTCCCCTGCAATGCGTATCACAATGCTGTCATCGTTAGACATTGTATTTGATTTCCTGGAAACTTAGTTACTTCTTTTCAATATAGACTAAAAAATCTATTACAGTACCATTTTTGACAGCGTCTCATAACATACGCAATGACAGCATTATATTGAAAACCAGAACATTTCCCAGTATAGTTCGGATTATTCCCCATTTATGAATCATAAATTATGTCATCTGTTTCACATGCGCCTGATCAAGCTGCCGCTCTGATCACCACACAATATCCTGATTATAAGCCTCAAATTGGTATCGTTTTAGGATCTGGCTTAGGAGGATTTGTCGAGAATCTTGAACGAGTCGTTGTCATCCCTTATAGAAATTTGCCAGGATTTCCAGAAACCTCCGTACATGGTCACGCGGGTAATTTAGTCCTAGGAACTTGCGCGGGCGTAGATGTGGTCTGCTTACAAGGACGCGCACATTATTATGAAGGCAACCATTCAGAAACCGTCAAAACCTATGTTCGTACGTTACAACGCCTCGGCTGCGAGTATTTTATCGCCACCAATGCGGTCGGCTCTCTCAATGTAGATGCCAAACCCGGTGAACTGATGCTCATTACGGATCATATTAATTTTCAAGGTTGCAATCCTTTGATTGGTCCCAATGACGATGCGTTTGGACCCCGTTTTTTTCAGATGGATACCGCCTACAATTTAGAAATAAGAGAACAGTTTTCTAACACAGCTCAGGAATTAGAGATCACATTGCACCATGGCGTTTACTGTGCGGTACTAGGACCGAATTTTGAAACCGCTGCAGAGATCAGAGCTTTTCGGCAACTAGGTGCTGACGTAGTCGGCATGTCAACCGTCCCAGAAGTGTTGGTCGCGCAACATTGTGGCATGAAAATAGCGGTCATCTCAACTATTACAAATTTCGCAACAGGATTGAACACTACGGCCCATGATCATCTTGAGGTTTTAAAAGTAGCTGCGGAGGGCGGGAAGAATCTAAACAAATTATTGCATCAATGGATAGAAAAAACACATAAAACAGAGTTATAGAAACTTCGTAGCCGGGTGAAGCGCAGCGCAGCTCGGGATTTAAAAAAATCCCCAACCCAATTTATTGATTACACTGCGTATCAACATGGCTACAGATAATTTCTGTGCAACATATTTTCTTCCCAATCTTCTTCACCACGGGCAAGTCGAGTCTGGAACAAGCGTAATCTATGACCTGGTAACTGCGAGATTTCTTGTTCAACGTGTGTGATCACATCCTTGGGACAGTGACGTTCTGCTACCTGATCTCTGGTCAAAGGTTGCAAAGCATTGATGACTTTTGCCGTTGCAAATGCACTTTCGGTAAAATCAACATTGATCCCTTGCCTAGGCGTCACTTGTGGCGTGGCCAAGGCAAATGCCTGACGCAGTCCGGTTTTTATCTTATCTAAAAGTTTATATAACCAATCTTTGAGGTAAAAGAACAAGGTCTTAGCACCTTCTAAGATGCCATAAACAAATTGAAAGGTATTAACTGACCACCATAAAGGCCGCAATAAATTGCTGTTGATAAGCTGCAAGTTCTTGATCGTATTGCTATGCGAATCAGCGTACACTTGCCCAGCTAGGGGCAAGCCATTACGGACCCCCTGAATAAAAAATATTTTACGCGAAAAATGACTTATAAAACTCGGGTCTGCAGGGATCCGAATGTCTTTCAAAGTATCTGACATCAATGTATATAAACCAGGTTTGATCTCGGAGGTTTGCAACCCTTTGGAGTCATGTTGTTGGTAGTAGCAATGACAATTGACCACCTCACCTGCTAAACTCTCAAAATCTTCCAATACGAGTTTAAGTGGAGACCGCTCGAAATCATAAGCAGCATCTCCTGGGTATTGCACAAACGCCTGCTTAAACCCAACAAAATCTCTTCTATTGATCACCGTCTTGAAATGGAACAAACGCTTGGCCATCTCTGGCGCATTCTCTTTACCGCATGCTTCAAAAATGACTTGCAGTTCCTGCTCTTTCAAAGAACCCATATACAAATTGAGAAGTTTCCGAAATTGAGCATGATCGAAAATAGGCTGAATCTGTGCGGTGAAAGTATCTGCAAGTTTATCATTATCAAAAGCTGCTAGACCCAGTTTCAGCGTTTCCTCTAAATCTGTCTTTAAGTTTTCGAGTCTGATATGCAAAAATTCAATATCCTTCAAATCTGGTACTGCTGCGCGTACTGGATCCAAATCCATGCTGTCGCTCTCAAACGAAGCCGCAATCAGTTCAGCCTGATCTTTGATAGATAAATTCGCTTGTAATACTTGCGCATCCTCCGCATTGAATAAATCAACCAACTTCTCTTTGCAGACACCAGACATCATAAACGCTACTTTGATTTTACTGGTTAACTTGCTTTTACATTTTTTAGATTGTTCTTCAGCAACTAGTTTGGGATCAACGATATCCTGTCTATTTGCAAAATCGGGATATAATTCCTGGATAAATGATAAGGCAGCTTGTTTTTGGCTTTCTACATCCATTTTGCCCAACGCATTAAATTCCGCAAAATGTTCTATAAAAAAGGTGCATAATGTTTGGTCGTCATAGGCCTGTGCTAAAAATTGCTCTTTCTGGGTATCCGTAGCCAGATAGGTGGCTAACAACGGTAAGCAAGATGCACGTACAATGGTTGCTAGACGAGCCGTTTGTGCTGGCGTCGTGCAAACAACCTTCTCAGCATTCACCAAAGGTCGAATCTCTTCACCCACCTGTGCAGCATAAACCTGCGTCATTTGTAGCTGCGAACCAAATGCACCATTGATTTCTTGCAATAAAATCTCAGCACTCAAATCTGAAGAATGGTCAATATAAGGCACTAATTTTGCTGCCAATTTTTTTAAGTTATTTGGCTCAGCTTTAAACCGTTGTTGCAGCACTTGCCAATGATGAAATGGCAACAAGGATGAAAGACTTTGAGCACACTCTTCTGATAACAATAATGTTTGAATGCGACCACTCATCAAACCAACATCTGATCCAGTCGTTTTTCTCGAGACGTAATCTACAGCATAGCGTATACCGTTGTTTACTGCCGAAAATCCTTGCATTTGAGCAGCAAAAAAGGTCTGCGCTCTGAGTTTTTCTTGTTCAAGATCAATTTGCTGTGGAACGTTTGTACACAGAGAGTTAAAAAAGAAAGCCGCCAATTTCTGCGGATCATTCTGTGCAATGAGGTCTTGAATAACCGATTTGTGTGTATGCAGCAAAGACTCAAACTTGTCCTGCGTTACTTCCGCTAATAGCCTAGCACGCGCCTGATGCGGGTAAAGATTAACCATACAAGGCAGTAATTTACGTCGCATCATATCTGCAATAGTTATCAGTTGATAAGCTTCCAAATCAGTTCGGATTTGGGTTGATTTTTCCAGTAACAGCTTGATGTCAGTAAAACCAAAAAACGTTTGAAAGTCTGCAAAGATCTGATCAAAATCTTGCACAACATCAGGATGCGCTATTGCCCCATCTATATACTGGGTGGCAAAAGCACGCACACGCTCTGGATCTTGCTGTAAACCTCGCATCATCCTCTGTTTATCTGGGTAAGTCACAAACGCAGATATATAATTTTGCAAATCGTCAGTCAAAAACTCAGTGAGTGCCGTAATAGCTCTCTCTTTCAGCTCAGGCGTATTTGCAGTGAGTGTGAAAAGCGGTTGCGCGACCCAAGCTTGATGCTCCGCAACCCGGCGTGGGTAATTCACGATATCGCTTTCTTTCAGCCCTTCTAGCCCCGGAATTTTATGAAACAAAGGTAACATCACTGCAGAAAATTCTTCATCACTACGGTCGTTTTGTAACGATTGGATTGTCTCCGCATGCGTCTGTAAAAAAAACAGTAGACCATGAAACTGTTGGAGTTTTTCACGTACGCGCGCGGCCTTTTCTGGCCTCACCATTTTTTCAAATATGGGATAAACCGTGGTCCGCAAATGTTCTTCTACTTGTGTCTTGATCTCGGGTTTGAGGTAAAAAAGAGCCGACTTCTCAACTAGCGTCTTGGTCACATTCGATTTACGTTCGAGCCAAGCCTTAAATTCTCCGGCTATCAAGCCTTGTGCGGTCAAATCTTTAAAATGCGCTTGACGAAGAATTTTCATATAAATCGCATCTGCCTGCGCGGCACGCAATGCCGCGGCATCTTGAACCTCTCCATTTTGAGGGCCCCGTGCCAAAGTCCAAGCATGCCAAAACATCGCGATCCAAGGCTTGAACTTTAAAATAGTAAAATAGCATTCACAAATAAAGTTTATGATCGAACCGACGACTCTGACAAATAATGACAATCGATAAGGACGCTTGGTATGATCAATTTCTTTGTCTAATTTTGCCATAGCATGGGCAATCACACGCGGAAGCGCTGCACGCGAAAGAAGAATGCGATGAGTTGATTGAATATTTAAACGTCGTAACGCATCCGCAACCAAATACAAGACTTTCTTTTTTAATTGATCAGCATCGATGCTGTCATCGCCAGCTTGATGCTGGTGATACCAAGAGATGATATCTTTGCCAACCTGCTCACCTAACGCAGCAATATATTTTTCTTCAAACCGCTTCTGCGCAACAAACAATTCTGGATAATAATCATCTTTGGCCAAGGCTTGTAAATCAAAACTGCTGGCTTGATTATGCCCTAGCCCATGAAAATAATGCGGCACCATCGTATCGTCGAGTCCGCGTCCCCGACCAATGCTTTGGATCAAACTAACTGGGCTATTATTGGCATCATGCGCATGCTCTGCAGCATTGATAATGGTATGCAAATTAGGATCATTAAACCCTTCGGTTTTCTTATTCGAAACATACATTCCCACAAAACCCAGTCTAAAATAAGCATCCGCTATTTCTTCTGTGATATTGAGATAATTCGGAGTAAAACTTGATTCCAGTGCTTGATCATCCAGCAGTTCTATAGAGGTCCGTTGCCGCCGCTTAGCTCTAGAACTCTGTATACCAGAAGCATGATCCGTCAGAGGATAACAGTCTTCGATTAAACCCAAAAATGGCTTAGAATCTTTTATGGGTGTTTCAGCCTCTTCCATACCCGACATGAGACCCATCACCAAATAACGGCGTGCGTAGGCGTCAAATTGATATTGGAAGTTGTGAGGATACGTCATATATGACATGGTATCTTCCAAAAACCAATTATTTGTGAATGCCGTTAACCTAGGTGAACTTCGAGTGATGAAAGTGCCTAATGAATTTGAGATCACCTCCAGCAACGGACTGATAGTCCGAGCACCTTCTTCGTCAATCTCTTTGATCAATTTCTGATAATAATAAGATTCATTTCTGCTTTGATATTGGCTGACAATCGAATCTCTAAATCCCTCTGCCGATGCTTTACGCGCACGATTATGCTCAATCATGCTCTTCCCACTCAGATCAGACAGCACATATTCCACCAAATAATGAAACATATTAGATTTTAATTGCTCCTTGACTGTCTTACCCGGCATTTCCCTAAGAATATCATGCTCGTCATCCAGTAATTGCGCCACATACTGACTGCGTTTGTTATATTTATGCGTATCTAGTGTCGACTGATCAACATTAGGGATACCAAAGAAGGTCGATGTGCTGCTCCGCCCCACAAAATTGCCATTATGGTATACATTATGGTCATTCGTTTGCAAAGTATGACAACAATTCACCAAAGATTCATTATCATCGATGATACATAACACTTTAGATGCCATAGGCACTTGAAGACGCCAACGTACATCTGTCTCATTCTCTTTTCGTTTGACGACATAGGGCAATTCATCAAATACGGCGCGGATGGCGGAACTGCATTCCTTTTGGATAGCATCGTCAAACCGCAATATAAATCCTTCCGCCTGCTTTTGTACGTATTCTCTGCTCCCAAAACGCACTACTTTTTTGCGATGAAGATCAGCAACAAATTCGCATTGGATAGGCTGAGTTACTGGAAATTGACCTTGTCCAGCTTTCTGTTTTTGTCCGCTCGACATGATCGCAACTGGTTTGGCACCCGATATTTTATAGGTTTCCTCATTAGGAGTTGCCGTTAAAAACACGGACAAAAACTGTTGATTCAAAATCAACAAACGTAACCTGCGGCGTTCATTGGCCATCAACAAATGTTGTTCATCAAAAATCAAACAAGTATGCTCAGGCGAAACAGCAAGTAAACTATCATAATGTTTATCAAGCAATAATTTACTGGAGGCAATGATACTATTGCCTTGAGAGGTTTGCAGATTGTGCACGGCTTGCGTAATGTCTCCCTCAGCATCACGATCCCGCAACGTTACAATCCGATCAATCAGCGCATCGGGTAAAATGCGTTGCCAATCTTTCTTCAATTGGGCAATAAGTTTATCGGGTAATGCAAACACGGCATTAAACTCAGACAATGACAAAGTAGCAAACAACAGCGCTTGGACATAAGTTTTGCCAGAACCCGTTGCCAAAGCTACCAAAAGACTGGAAATATCGTCTTCTTTAGAAATTTTATTGATAATATTACTGAGTGTCACCAAATGTGTGCGATACAAATCAATTTTTTGTGCACCACCAATGACATGTTCATGACTCAGTGCTACCGATACTGCCACTTCTCGATTAGGCAATACCTCTAAATAAAATGATTTTTCGGCTAAGATATGACCTATTTCTGCATCAGTATAGTCATTGGGAACCTTGGTGACATCGATAGTATCCTGATGGGCATGCAACGTAAGCGCATAACGATTCTGGGTGCCTTCCCTGCGGCTTATGTTTAAAGTGTAGGAGTGACCGTCAACATGGATGATGTCTTCCATCTCTTCTTGTTTTGGCCGCATACCAATCAGACAGAGTTTAGAAAAACCCAATAATGTCTCATCTTCCACAGAAGGAGAGGTTGTATCCATTGGATTGATACGCTGAAGAGGCAATGTTTTGCTTTTAAAAAAATCTAGAGCCAAATAAGAAAAATAAACTTGATTGGCAGATTGTAATAACTTATCTTTTTGACTTTTAGATAGATGCATTGTTGAAAATAGTATCCATAAGGAAAATAATAGCGCATTTTATCATGAGTTTTATAGAACAATCAAATTATTTTACACCATCACACTTTATACTTGTCACTAACGAACAACTAGGGTCTATTGACAATTCATCTAACGAAGCCCTACGTCCCGCGGCTTGTCCGCGGGATCCAGGAATCTTGAACAGTACAACAATTGATTGCACTGATAAAGATCTAACTAGATCCCGCGGACAAGCCGCGGGACTTAGTGTTTTGAATTGTCAACACGCCCAATAATTTGCTGCAAAAAACCGTCATTGCGAGCATCATCAAAGCAACCCAGACCGATACTTTATTGAAAAACTGTACTGGGTTGCTTCACTACGTTCGCAATGACGACAAATTTAGTTCCCTTTTTTAAAAATGGCAAACTCTAGTAACTAATTTCGGCTTTTATGCTATCGCTTTTCGCTCTCGGAAAAACCTTCGAGACGTTGCCTACTTCTTTTCCTCACCCAGTTTCGCATCAAATTTCAGCGCATCCATGTGTTCTGCTTCGGTTTGAAATTGATTAAAATACCCTGGAACGGAATCTAACAAGTCTCTAGATCTCAAGATGTTCGCGTAAAACTGTTTACGAAACTCTTTGATTCTCAAATTAATATTACCAGCTTGGTCTAAGAAGGGCTGGCTAAGTTCTAAAATCCAGGCACTTTGTTGTTCATCAATCAATACTCTTGGTTCTGCCAAAGTATGCGCAGCCTCAATTAAAGCATTTTGACTCTCATTGATAAGGCGGTAATGTTCAAATTGTAAAAGATCGAATTGCTCACCTGACTCCATCAGACCAGTACGCATATTTTCCAGATGCAATCGTGTGCCTTCTGGCTTATTAGCATCAGCAGCCAAATTTGCGGCACCAGACAATAAATAATCAACCAACATTTTCTGCGCAAACTCACGATAATCCGTCGCTTGGCTAATAAGAATACCATTGAAAATATTTTTTAATGGCACTTGGAGCAATTGATAATAAGGACTAAGCATGGAAGTGCTGACCGTATGCAAATCTTCTTGACTTAAACTAATCCCCAACGAGTCAAAAATACGTTCTACAGTCACCAATCCATAAGTAGAATACCAAGTAGCATTTTCTTCATCCATTGATTTGTTATTCATCACGCTTCCGTCAATTGTTTTAAGGCCTCATATTGCTTGGTGCTTCTGGTCTAAACTCTGCTTGAAAATGCTGTTCTAACATCGGCTGCAAAGCATGGGTACGAAAATTGCGAAATTCTTCCTTACTCAGATACACTGGATCAGGGCCAGCTGCCCGCAAATCTCGTATTTTACGCTTTCCATCGGGAAGCGTGTCCACATGATAAAAGGGAGCTGGTTGGGCGCCATTCACGAGCGCGGGATCTTCATACTCGTTAATCCAACTTTCTATCGATGCATCAAAATCTGCTTGATAACTCGCTACAAATGTTTGTCTATCAGCTTCCGTGAATTGTGTGCTAGGAACATCCAAATTCACACTAAGCACGCCATCGTCGTCCACTTCAGCAAGATAAGGCACAGATACTGCTTGCAATTCCTCAGAAAAAGCCCCTTCGGTATTCAGATGCTCATCAAAAAACACACGTATATTACGCGCAGCTTCAGCAGTAATCATCAAAGGTGTAAAATCCCTGTAATTCAAATTCTCAACCATTTTGAGACCAGCGACACTAAAGAGATAAATCGCTAAATCTCTCTCCATATTACCCAACGCTTCAATACTGGGGCCCATCTGGCGAATCAAGGTTGCAGCGCTTTCCATCCCCATTTGCCCCCTACGTTCTTCAATTTGTTTTGCAACGACTGCAAGAGCATGTTCGAAACTTTGACCACGTTCTGAAACTGAGCCTTTCCATGCTTCGATAGAGGATTGGGTTCTTGCAGCTGACTCAGCTCGTAACTTGTCTAACTGATCTGCCCTACGCTTGTTTTCCTGCATTTTTTTCCATTCGGCTTCATCTATTGGATTATGTCCCATCTAAGTCCCCTATTGAAAATGAAAAAACTGATATATCGTATTATTATAACACAGTACGCTAGGGTTTTCATCCCAATCACTTAGGGTATACTCCTGCCAATACACCTCATCTTTTTGATGAGCGCACACGCCTGGTTGATGCGTATGTCCATGAATTAAGCGTGCAGAGGCGTAACGTCTGATCTCTTTTTGCATGGCTGCAGGCACCGTTTGCATACTCTGAAATGATTTTCGCATATTTTGCTGACTATAATCACGCACTCGATTGACCAATGATTGGCGTAGCGGGTAGGGTAACCGTAAAAATAAAAATCGAAACCAGCGATTACGTGTTAAAAACTGAAAACAGAGATGACTATAGTCTTGCGTACAGTAGCGGTCACCATGACTCAGTAAGACGTTCTCTTCCCCGAGACGAATCACAGTTGGATCAACCAAACGCTGCATCTTGGCCTTATCTAAAAACTGTTCCCCTATCAAAAAATCGCGATTACCCGCCAGAAAAAACAGACGGATGCCTTGATCAGCTAATCCCGCTAGTAAAGCGGTGATCTCATCACTCCACATATCGGACGCATCATCCCCTGCCCAAACATGCAAAAAATCACCTAAAATATAGATCGATCGGGTATTGTTGGCTGCCCACGAAACAAATTGACGAAATTTCTCCATAATGGCTGGTTGAGCGGGATGCAAATGGAGATCAGAAATAAAGACCGCTTCATTCATAATGCCTCAATTTGAATGCAGTCATCCTGGAGAAAAATTTGACAAGGGCCTTGCACCGTTTGCATTGCCTCACTCAAACAATAAATGCCGGCAATCGCAACTAATTCCGCTTCTAATGCATGGCAAAAAATACGGGCTTGTTTGTCGCCGGTAATACCAGCCATTGCGCGCCCGCGTAGAGCACCGTAGACATGGATATGCCCTTCTGATAGTAATTCCGCACCATGACTCACAGGGGAAATCACGATCAAATCACCATTGCTGATAATCTGCTGTCCCGAGCGGATCGGCGCGGTATACAATTTAGCACCCGTAGCCACTTCAGGATAAATAGGAGGAACCGGTTCTACCTCGACTTTACGTTCAGGTAACGCTTTGTCTTGTTGTGAAGACGAATGTAACAACGGCAAACCAAGTTTTTGAGCCATCTCTTCAATAGCGGTAGAACGCCCTTGAACGGCAACAGGATACAAACCAAAATGGCGCATCTTTTGACAAAACCCATCCAAATCAAAAGAAATCTCCACCATGGCAGAGCAGTCAATCACGACCGGAGTTTGATCAAATAAGCGCGGCGCACGCTGCACAGCTTGGGCCAATTGCTCTGTAAACAGTTCCAAATCAGCATTAAATATATGTAAAACAGTCAAAGTATACAGCCTACCCTTTAATTTAAAGGATTGAACAGTTGCCACATCATCCATCATTTTTCCATACCTTTTGTTTTGCAAGAGTATATACCCAAGTTACTTCAAAATGCTATGTTTTGAAGTAACCAATCCCTCATCAGGTTAGGATCGCGGCCGAAATAACTTCTTATTCTTGCGCGAAGCTGAATAGTGGATTGACCCGTTCGGATCTTTCAAAAAGGCGAGGTGTACTTGCGGTACATTGAGCTTTTTTTAAAGATGCGATCAGGTCAAGACGATTTTCGGATTTGATGCAAGAATAGCAAGTATTTCGGTCGCGATCCTTAATCAAATTTTTTCACAAAAGTTGAGAATAACGTTAACTTATGTATACTGAAAAAGGAAAGTCAAAAAAAGGCTATTATTTTGGATAAAATCTGGCTGAAAAACTATCAAAAAGGCGTTGCCAAGGAAGTTGACCCTCATGTTTACGCTTCTTTGAATGCTTTACTTGATGAATCATTGCAAAAAAATGGCCCCCGTACTGCCTATATCAGCATGGGTACTCATTTGTCCTTCCATGACTTGGAACAGCACTCTCGCCATCTTGCCACCTATTTGCAAAGTCTCAATTTAGCAAAAGGCACCCGCGTTGCCGTCATGCTCCCCAATATTTTGCAATACCCCATCAGCATATTGGCAATTTTGCGTGCAGGGATGATCGTCGTTAATACGAACCCTTTGTATACTGCCAATGAATTAGAACATCAATTACAAGATGCCGGAGCAGAAGTCGCGATTATTTATGCGCAATGTATCCCAACCTTCCTCCAGGCTCTGCCCCAACTTCGCAAATTGAAACATATGATTGTTACTAAAATTGGCGACCTGCTGCCCTGGTCAAAACGCATTTTATTCAATATGTTGTCACAGCTAAATCATTCCAAATATGCGCATATTTTGCCACAATCAATTCCTTTTCAGCAAGTACTGCAACAAGGAAGTCAAGGTCAGTTCCAACCGGTGGTTTGTAACCATGATGACATCGCTTTTTTACAATATACCGGCGGAACGACTGGTGTGACCAAGGGCGCAATCTTGACTCATCAGAATATCATCGCCAATATTTTACAAACTTCAGCATGGATTGCTCCGGCATCATTGGGCCAAGATGATCTGATTGTTACTGCATTACCGCTCTATCACATCTTCTCGCTAACAGCCAACTGTCTATTATTTATGCACATGGGTATCTGCAATCTATTAATTCCCGATCCACGCCGCACCAAAAGCCTGCTCAAACAAATTCACGATAACCGCCCTACTGCTTTGACTGGCGTGAATACGTTATTCTCTTCAATATTGAATCACCCTAAATTCAACCCTTCTGACTTTACACAATTAAAAATTACTTTGTCAGGAGGCATGGCACTCAACCAACATGTTGCAGAACAATGGAAAGAAGCCATACATCGTCCTATTATTGAAGCTTACGGTTTAACGGAAGCAAGCCCAGCGGTATGTATCAACCCACTTGATCGGCCCGTGCAAGGCAGTATCGGCCTCCCGCTTCCAAACACGGACATTTCTATTCGAGATGCTGAGGGGAAAGAATGCGCAATAGGAGAAACCGGAGAATTGTGCATACACGGGCCACAAATTATGCGCGGTTATTGGGAAAACCCACAAGAAACCGCTCTTGTCTTTCATAAAGACGGCTTTCTGCGTACAGGTGATGCCGCTACCGTAGATAAAAAAGGATTTATTTACCTAGTTGATCGCATCAAAGACATGATCATTGTATCTGGATTTAATGTATATCCGCATGAAGTGGAAGACGTCATTGCACAAATGGACAAAGTATTAGAGGTTGGCATGATTGGAGTACCCTCCAAATCCGGCAACGAAAGAATCAAGGCTTGCGTAGTTGCCAGTGACCCAAGTCTGACCAAAGAAGAAATCATTGCGCATTGTCGTCTGCATTTAACTGCTTATAAGATTCCGAAAATTGTTGAGTTTTACCCAGAATTACCTAAAACAAACGTAGGAAAAATATTAAGACGCATGTTAAGATAAATAATCATCATAAGAATTATAATAAATATGACTGAACCTCTTGCTAAATTTTCTATCCCGTATGTGCAAGTTCTCAATGATAAAGCAGAACTGTGCGCGCCCCTTCCAGATTTCGCTCAAGATCTTCATGCGATGCAACACCTCTATCGCATCATGGTCTTAACGCGATTATTCGATAAGAAAGCCATTGCATTACAACGCACTGGAAAAATGGGAACTTATGCACCCGTACACGGCCAAGAAGCCATCGCTACCGCGATAGGACATGCCATGCGCCCTACGGATATCTTTGTCCCTTATTATCGAGATTATGCTGCGCAATTTCAGCGTGGTGTCGCGCTTTCTGATATTCTGTCTTACTGGGGTGGCGATGAACGCGGCAGTGCTTACCCGCAAAATCCCCAATCCAAAGATCTCCCTATTTGCGTCCCCATCGCGTCCCAATGTCTGCACGCCGCTGGCGTTGCGCTTGCCATTCAATATCGTAAAGAAAACCATGTGGCAGTTGTATCCATTGGAGATGGCGGAACTTCTGAAGGCGATTTTTATGAAGCATTAAATGTGGCAGGCGTTTGGAAATTACCGCTCGTGGTCGTTATCAACAATAATCAATGGGCCATTTCTGTGCCTCTCAAACAGCAAA
This sequence comes from Legionella genomosp. 1, assembly GCA_945878975.1. Classification (GTDB taxonomy): domain Bacteria; phylum Pseudomonadota; class Gammaproteobacteria; order Legionellales; family Legionellaceae. The sequence goes on along the minus strand of CAMCUM010000009.1, from coordinate 28,213 downwards.
CTGCGACCCAAACACTCGCGCAAAAAGCCGTCGCAGCAGGATTTCAAGGGGTTGTGGTCGATGGCAATGACATCTTAGCACTCCGTCAGGAAATCGGTGCTGCCATAGAAAAAGCTCGTAAACAGGAAGGTCCTACGTTAATTGAAGCGAGGTCGTACCGCTTATCAGACCATACGACTGCCGATGATGCGACCCGCTATCAACCGTCAGACGAAGTAGAAGCCTCTAAATTGAAAGAGCCCTTGGCACGGTTTAAACTTTTTTTAGAGCAAAAACATCAGTGGACAGCAGCGCAAGAAGAAGCGTTGATCAAAGAATGCAATGAGGTGATCCAAAAAGAAGTTGAGATTTATTTACAACGCCCATGCCAACCTATCACTGCCATATTTGATTACCATTTCGCGCAACTTCCAGATTATTTGATTGAACAACGCGCCATCGCTTTGGAGAATGCCGAACATGCCTGATATCACACTAGCAGAGGCCGTCACCCAAGCATTGGCCTATGAATTGGCTCATGATGAGTCTGTGGTTATTTTTGGAGAAGATGTCGGCAAAAACGGAGGGGTTTTCCGTACCACTGTCGGCCTACAAGAACGCTTCGGCGCTAACCGTGTGTTCGATTCGCCCTTGGCAGAATCGATGATCGCCGGCTTAGCCGTAGGTATGGCCACGCAAGGCTTAAAACCTGTCGCTGAATTTCAGTTTATGGGCTTTATTTATCCCGCCATGAATCAAATTATTTCTCATGCTGCACGTATGCGTAACCGTACCCGAGGTCGATTGCACTGTCCTTTGGTATTTCGCGCCCCATTTGGCGGCGGGATCCGCGCACCAGAGCATCATTCTGAAAGCACAGAAGCCTTGTTTGCACATATTCCAGGATTACAAGTCGTCATTCCCTCCTCACCGAAAAGAGCCTATGGGTTACTTTTGGCTGCCATACGAAATCCAGATCCCGTCATTTTTTTAGAACCGAAACGGATCTACAGACTGGTCAAACAACCTGTTGAAGATGATGGGGCCGCACTGCCTATCGGTTCCTGCTTCACTTTGCGCGAAGGAGAGGATGTCACTTTGATTTCATGGGGCGCCAGTATCCATGAAACCATGCAAGCTGCCACAGCTCTCGCAAATGACGGCATTGCTTGCGACGTCATTGATGTGGCAACCATCAAACCCTTGGACATCCAAACCATCATCCAATCCGTACAAAAAACTGGACGCTGTGTCATCGTACATGAGGGCGCAAAAACTTGCGGAGTGGGTGCAGAAATTTCAGCATTACTGATGGAACATTGCATGAGTGATCTGCTCACACCTGTGCAACGGGTGACAGGCTACGACATCATCATGCCTTATTTTCAATTAGAAAAAGAATATATACCTAGTGTAGAGCGTATCAAAACCAGTGTGTTACAGAGTTTGGAGTAAGACAGATGACAATTTTCAAATTACCAGATTTAGGAGAAGGATTACCTGATGCGGAAATCCATGAATGGTTTGTCAAAATTGGAGATCACATCCAAGCAGATGATCCTTTGGTCTCAATGGAAACTGCCAAAGCGGTGGTAGAAGTCCCGAGTCCACAATCTGGCATCATTACGACCCTACATGGAAAACCAGGGGATGTGATCAAAACAGGTGACCCATTGGTGACGTTTGAAACCGATGCCCCACGCAAAGACGAAGGCACCGTTGTTGGAAATTTAGAAGTCAGTACTACCGTAACGGAAGATAAATTTACCATTGGATCCACTCAGACTGCCACCAACGCCAGCAAGACTACCCCTACCATTCGACATTTGGCTAGAAAACTTGGAGTCAATTTAAGTAGCGTGCATGGCAGCGGCGAAAATGGGCTTATCACTCGAGCTGATATAGAACAGGCTGCTCAGAACCAATCGCGTCCTCCAGAAGGCTTTGAACCGTTACAAGGCGTACGACGCGCCATGCTACACAGCATGTTGAAATCGCATCAAGAAGTCGTACCAGTCAGTATTTTTGACGAAGCAGATATTCAACATTGGCCACAAGACGCAGACATCACCATCCGCCTCATTCAAGCGATCATCGCGGCTATCAAGGTAGAGCCCGCTTTGAATGCTTGGTTTGATACGCAACACGCTGCGCGCAAATGTTTTCCATCCCTGCATCTTGGCTTAGCCATGGATACTGCTGAGGGCTTATTTGTACCCGTCATTCATCAAGCCGAGCAAATGACCGCACAGCAATTGCGGGAACATATCAACACATTGAAACGGACCGTTGCAGACCGGAGTGTTCCCAAAGAACAATTACAAGGTGCTAGCTTGACCCTATCTAATTTCGGTAAGTTTTCCGGAAAATTCGCCAGCCCGATCATTGTCCCACCTACCGTAGCTATTTTAGCCGTAGGGCGTCTCTATGAAGGTGCAGTCAGTCGCAATGGCCAAATTCAATCCCATCGCTTACTACCTCTGTCCTTAAGCTTCGACCACCGCGCAGTCACTGGCGGAGAAGCTACGCGCTTTTTGGGAGCGGTGATGGCAGCGTTGCAAACATAGCTTCTGTTGGCAATCCTGCGTCCTTCTATGGCCCGAGAATTGTCCGAAATTACTCAGATGCTATCCTATGTTCAGCAAGTTGAACTGCAGTCGCGCAGGCTATCGATGTTTTGTATACTCCGCCTTTACCAATAAAAAAATAGGAAGCACAGAGGTTATTGTAGAAATTTCATCAGCTTGCCTCACTATTTCAATAACCACTGCTAGAGTAGCCACCGAATGATTTCAATATTAGATTAACGCTCTTGCTTCATAGTAATCCCTTAATACCAGCGCTTTCGTAACCAAAATGCAACATTCACAAGTAAAATAAGAACCGGTACTTCAACAAGAGGCCCAATGACCGTTGTAAAAGCAATGGCCGAATTCAGTCCAAAGGCGGCAATGGCAACTGCAATAGCCAATTCGAAATTATTACTGGCAGCGGTGAATGATGCTGCGGTTGTCTTTTCATAACTGGCACCAAGAAGCTTTCCCATCGCAAAACTAACAAAAAACATCACCACAAAATAAATGGCCAATGGAATGGCAATCCGAATGACATCGACTGGGAGTTGCAACACCATAGCGCCTTTTAATGAAAACATTGCAAGAATTGTAAAAAGCAGCGCAATCAAGGTAAGGGGAGAAATCTTTGGTAAAAAATAGGTTTCATACCAAGTTAACCCTTTTTGTTTTATCAATACAATACGAGTCAGAAACCCTGCAAAAAATGGTATGCCTAGATAAATAACGACACTTTCGGCAATCGTCATAAAATTGATGTGAACTATTTGCCCGCTCATTCCAACAAGAGGTGGCAAAACTGTTAGAAAAAACCAGGCATAAACACTGAAAAAAAGAAGTTGAAAAATACTGTTAAATGCCACTAAGGCTGCAACATACTGATTATCACCTTCTGCCAGCTGATTCCAGACAATCACCATGGCAATACAGCGTGCTAGCCCAATAAGAATAAGCCCCGTCATGTATTCGGGATATCCATGTAAAAACAATATGGCAAGGCTAAACATTAGAAATGGTCCTATAAGCCAGTTTTGAATCAATGACAACAGAAGAATTCGCCAGTCTTTGAATATCAGTGGTAATTCTTCATATTTTACCCGGGCTAATGGGGGGTACATCATTAAAATCAGACCAATCGCAATAGGAATATTCGTGGAGCCAATAGATAGGGAGTTTAAAAACCGCGGTGCGCTAGAAAAAAATGAGCCGATAGCCACACCTGCAGCCATCGACATGAAAATCCATAGGGTTAAATATCGATCTAAAAATGAAAGGCGACGTGCGTTACAAGTGGTCATGACATAACCACAACACCCGGGTTTTTTGGCTTTGTATCACAGCAAGCGGTAGAGGTATTTTTCTCAGGTTTCATGACTTACTCCTTTTTAGAATTACAGCAAACAGTTAATTCAATAACCAGATTTCTTGATAAACAGTAGAAATATCTGATTTAGTCAAATGATGTTGCCACGCGGTCCTATTTATGCTCGTATCCTGATTTCCACGTATGTTCACTCATCTAAAAAGCCTCCTTCTTCAAGCCATTCCAAAATAATTTAATATAAATAGGTATAATTGGCTTATGAGCAAGGACTGTCATCTTCAATCCATTAGAAAATAGAATAGTTTACCAATGTCCGATATTTGGCATAGATATCCATGGGTCTTGTGGTGGCAAAGGTTCTCCTTTTTGCAACAATTCAATCGATATATTATCCGGAGAACGGATAAATGCCATGTGCCCGTCACGTGGTGGTCTATTTATAACGATGCCTGCCATATGCAAACGCTGACACATTTCATAAATATTATCGACTTCAAAGGCAATATGCCCAAAGTTACGTCCTTCATTGTAAATTTCAGAATCCCAATTATAAGTTAGCTCAATCATGGGTGCATCTGTTCGACCTTGATTGACCAAATCATCTGATGTTGCCAGAAAAACTAGCGTGTATTTGCCAGCTTGATTTTCTGTGCGCTTAACTTCCAATAAACCAAGCCTACCACAATAAAACTCCAATGAAACATCAAGATTGGCGACTCTAATCATCGTATGCAAATACTTCATTTTTTACTATTCCCCTATGATCGCTACAAATCCTCTATTCACAAAAGTGAAAATTACCAGGATATCTCAAAGTAATAATCCCTCATTGCTGCTTTTTTATCAAAATTTTTCTCTTGTTCATAACAACATTCCCCTTCAAATCAGTGCGCGATTAATACACAAGGATAACTTGATACGTTATCTGTTTTTAATTGTCTGAGATGTTACCTTTCATTTCAGTGCAATAGGCCTTTGCAGTAGGCTTCAACTACATTTTTAAGGATGATAGGATGGTTAATCCGCCAAATGATTCAATACCAACGCTAATCGGCAACCAGCATAGGCCAACTGCTGCTCTGTATCACGTTGTGTTTGTTGTTCATAAGCTTCCGAAGGAGTTGTCCGCTCTTCCAATGCGTAGGCGTGTTGCAACGCCATAGCGTGCGAGGCTTGCACCCAATGCATGATCTCCAAATCTGGTGCTGGACAGGACCATTTCTCTTCGAGTTGATACGCCATTTGCTTTACTTGAGCACTAGGCATCTTTGGCGTCAAAAGCCCGCCTCCTTTGTCCCAATAGCGATGCAGATTATTGCCTACTTTGTTTTTAGCAAGACGAAAATCATTGCCTCCGCGATCTCCATTGGGATGTGCATGGCTGACACGCGTGATGGTATGCAACGGTTGATGAATATCACCCACGACATGTAAAATAATCCGTAAGGCAATGGCTTGTTCTTCTAGAGAGGCATTTGAATCTTGTAAAGTCTGCATAGCATTCTGCACAGCCACCACCGCATTCATCGTCGCCGCTTTCGGTACAGGTGTACCATCCACAGACTCTGGGATATCAATATAATGCATCGGTTTAAATGAAAGATAGCGCGGATCATATAACGTATCCATCCACACCGCAGCCGCAACCAAATTATAACGCCGTTGGTCTTGATTCAAATACTGATTCAAATGCGCATATTTCCGTTTCGCCTTTGGAGTAAGATGATCATAAGCAATCTGCGCAATGACACGATGCCCCGTTGCAGACCAAGAAAACACTTGAGATGTCAGCAATAACGACGTCAAAAAAATAAAATATAATAGCTTACGCATTACTTGCTCAAAAATATGGTTTTTCGTCTGCAGAATCATATACCTAATCTGAAACACTGACAATTACAGCGAGTCATGTATCTTTACATCGCACTAGCAATGCAATACAATTGCGCGCTTTTAAAGCATCTGTTGGAGAGCCTAGATGAAAGATATTACGGCATTTATTCTTTTGTGCACTCTAGCAAACATGGCACATGCATGGACTGACCATTGCAAAGTCTATCATGTTCATATCGAAAATATAGGCACCTCAGATTGTGTTTTAAAAAAACAGTATATCCTTTATGGTAAATTAGCCCCCGCTTCTAAAATACCCAATGTTATTTTTCGCGGTAAACATGCTCAATTTGAAATGACCGGTTCGCAACCTGAAACCTATTTAGCAGCGGCTTGTCTCTTAAACTATGAATGCGGAGATGATAAAAAGATCACCTTTTTCACTACAACCAGCACCGATGCGCCAGCTTGGGGCCATTTCGATGAAACAAGAAGCTCGATCATAGAGTCTAAAAATATCGTAGCCAATTTCGAAAGCACCCGATGTAACAATTTTAACAGCACCGCCAACGAAATCACTTGGACACTCAATCCATAACATTCAGACCAGAACCATCTTTAATAAATGATTACTAGGAATATAACAGACCGCTCCTTAGTCAGAAGAAAATGTCCACCTTACTATGCCAGGTAAATCATAGGAAATGATATTCTGTTTTGAAAAATTAAAATAAGTACCATGCAAGCCTGGTCTGATCTCATAATCCACATTCATGCCAGTTATCGCAGAAATAGCAGTATGCGCTTCTCCTTCATAATAAATGCACGGATCTTTGTGGACATGGATGGTTGTCATCCCTGTGCCACAAGCATAAGTGAGCGAGAGATCAGCTGCGGTGTACGAATGTAAAGATACAAAATAATTCTCTTTTCTTTCAACCGGTATCACTTTAAGATCATCTTCATGATTTAATTTGCCAGCCATCAAGTCTTTTTGTAATAAAAAGCACGAATCTTGCGTATGATTAATGATACGAATAAGCAATACTGAACAGTAAGTAGAATGAAACAATCCGGGATCAGCATGAGCAAAAGTGTTCCACAAAAAAAGTAAGCCATGAACATTTTTTTCATTTGAATGTCACAGTGGACGAGTACGAGGGACAAATGATACGTTCAGCAAAAAGGCATGTCAAAAATGGCATAGCATCTCATCAGAGCAACCACCTATCATGACTACCATGCATCTAAATTACCCCAAATCAGAATATAGAGCGGAAATTGACGGGTTAAGAGCTGTTGCCGTTCTATCAGTTATTTTATTTCATGCAGGATTCAAACTTTTCTCTGGCGGCTTTGTTGGAGTAGATGTGTTTTTTGTTATCAGTGGCTACCTAATTACTTCGATGATACTTACAGAAAAACAAGAAGGCACCTTTTCAATATTACATTTCTATGAGCGTCGAGCACGGCGAATATTACCCCCCTTATTTTTTATAATGTTCATCTGTTTGCCCATCGCTTGGTTTGCGCTCTTACCGGATCAACTCACTGATTTTTCTAAGAGCTTAGTAGCTGTCCCTATTTTTGTATCAAATTTATTTTTTTGGAAAAACACCGGTTATTTTTCTGCAAATACCGCGGAAATACCTTTCATCCATACATGGAGTCTTGGAATTGAAGAGCAATATTATCTTTTATTTCCTTTGTTCATTATTGCTTTCTGGAAAATAGGACACAACAAACTCCTCATTCTTATTGCGACCATACTCCTCTTTTCTTTGTTGATAAGTGAAAATTTGGTTCAAAACCGGCCCTCAACTGCATTTTTTTTCATATTTCCTCGCGCTTGGGAATTACTGATTGGCTCAGTGCTAGCCTTTATTGCTTTTAAAAAAATAATATTGCATGAACACATGTCTTTAAGATCCAATCAACTTATGTCATCACTCGGTCTTCTACTGGTGTTGTTCTCTATTTTTTTGTTTAGTAAAAACACACCGTTTCCGGGGCTTTATGCCCTTGTACCGGTTATCGGTACTGCATTGATCATTGGATTTTCTTCACCAAAAACATTCGTTTACCAATGCTTGTCCCATCAATATATCGTACAAATAGGGCTCATTTCCTACAGTGCTTATTTATGGCATCAACCTTTGTTTTCTTTTGCTCGTATCTGTTTTTTAGGCCAAGGGCCAGAATATATGTTTATCTTATTCAGCGGGATAACATTATTATTAGCTTTTTTAACTTGGAAATTCATTGAGCAACCATTTAGAAATAGAAAAAACTTTTCTAGACGTCAAATTTTTCTATTTTCCACCCTCTGGACTTTATTTTTCGTCTGTGTTGGCGTAGTTGGGACTTATAAAAAAGGATTTCCAGAAAGACTATCTATCAATCAACAAGATTTATTTGCTTATTCAAGCAATAGTAATAACTTTAATACAAACCTGGGATGTTTTTTAGATCCAGAGCAAAACGAGGCGCATTTTGGATCTTGTACCTTCAAGTCCACGGGGACTAAAGATATTCTGCTATGGGGAGATTCACAAGCTGCTCATTTGATTTCAGGATTAATATCTATGGGACAATATCGGCAGCTAACCCAATTAACTGCATCCGCTTGCCTGCCAATTATAGACATTAATTTCCCCTTCCGGCCTCATTGCAGGAGTATCAATAACTATGTCATGGAGCGAATTAAAAAAAAACCACCGGACAAAATCATTTTAGCAGGTCGTTGGGAACCACGTGACAATAATTGGGGTACTAGGCATAGATGGCATCAATTAAAAAACACCATAGAACAACTACATAAAATAGGCATTAAAGATATTGTAATCATTGGTCCTGCGCCTATTTGGGATGGTTATCTACCCCACATTATGGCAAGATTTGATGTCCCATTTGATCGCTTACCGAAACGATTAAAAGAACATGTCATAGAAGACAGCTTCTTAATCGACCGCGAAATGCAGATTTTTGCCCAGCAATGGCAGGTAAACTATGTGTCTCTTCTTTCTATGCTTTGTAATCAAAAAGGTTGTTTATCCAGATTGGGTAAAACACCAGAACAATTAATGTACTTCGATGATAGTCACTTTACCCAATCTGGTTCAAAGTATGTAGCGTCGAAACTAGTATTGACGCAGCAGTAGACACTATCAAACTTGTCTATTCTCCCAAAATATGAGATAATTTTCGCTCTATTTTTTCAATGTTGGCAGCATGTCAAAACTAAAGTGTGCAGTGATTGGAGTCGGTTATTTAGGACGCTTTCATGCGCAAAAGTATCTATTGCTCAAAGAAACGCTCTTAGTTGCAGTGTGCGATAGTGATCCTGATGCAGTAGAGCGTGTTGCAAAAGAGCTTAATGTTAAACCTATCCTGAATTATCGAGACTTATTTGGTCAAGTGGATGCAGTCAGCATTGCTGTGTCAACAGCAGCTCATTATGCGATAGCCAAAGACTGCCTGCTCAATGGCATTCACGTCTTGATCGAAAAGCCGATCACTGAAACAGTAGCGCAGGCCGATGAGCTCATTGCCATTGCCAAGGCCAACAACCTTAAGCTCCAAGTTGGGCATATGGAACGGTTTAATGCGGCACGTACAGCTTTATCTGATCATTTAGATAACCCTTTATTTATTGATTCACAACGTTTAGCGCCCTTTACGCCGCGAGGCGCCGATGTCAATGTGGTTTTAGATTTGATGATTCATGATATCGATTTGATTCAAACCATGGTCAATAGTCCTATTGCAAAAATTGATGCCCATGGCACCCCTGTTTTGACCTCCAATATTGATATCGCGAATGCACGCATCACCTTCGAAAATCGTTGTGTAGCCAATGTGGTTGCGAGTCGGATTAGTTTTAAAACAGAGCGTAAAACTCGTGTTTTCCAACGGAATACCTATATCTCGCTCGATTATCATCTGAAACAAATATCAGTGTTTCAACAAGGTCAAGAAGAGCAATTCCCTGGTGTTGCATCCATTGCTCACCAAGAAGTTACCATTGAAAAGAATGATGCCTTGCTCGATGAGATTCAAGCATTTGTTACCTGTATACTTCAGGATACCCAACCGATTGTAACCGGTCAGCATGGACGAGATGCGTTAGAAACTGCCGTGCGGATTTCCAAGTTGATTGAACAAAATCTCTCTTACCATGCAACCACCTAACCATATTGTTATTGTCGCAGGCGAAGAATCTGGCGATCAACATGCAGCAGCCTTCGTAAAACAACTCAAGCAAAATTATCCAGCTTTGACCTTCAGCGGTATTGGTGGTCAGCATATGCAAGATGCGGGGGTACAACTGATTTCCGACTTGGCACGTTATGGCGTAACTGGACTCATAGAAGTACTACGGCATGCTAAAACTATCCGTCAAGCATTTGTGCAAATCAAAGCGCATTTGCAACAAACGAGGCCACAATTGCTCATCTTGGTAGACTACCCTGGCTTTAATTTGCGTTTGGCCAAATATGCCAAAGAAAAACTTAACATTCGGATCCTCTATTATATCGGCCCTCAAATTTGGGCATGGAAAGCACATCGTATCCATACCATCAAGCGATACGTGGATAAAATGGCAGTGATCTTACCCTTTGAAAAACGCATTTATGAACAAGCCGGTGTTCCGGTTGCATTTGTTGGACATCCTTTAATTGAAAAATTAACCCTAGAAGACTCTATCGCTGCTACCCGAGAGAAATTAGGGATCCCCAACGACAAGGTCATTTTAGCCATGTTACCCGGTAGTCGGCACAACGAACTCAAATATCTCCTCCCTATTTTGCATCAAACCGCAAAAAATTTGCTGCGCCATCATCCTAATTTACATTTCGTCATACCGAAAGCACGCAGCTTAAGCCAAGAGGCCATCACTGCCCTGTTCGATACAACTGGCTTACCAATCACCATGATTGATCAACAAGCCATCCCTACGCTTTATGCGAGTGATTTTGTAATAGTCGCGTCTGGAACCGCGTCCTTAGAATGCGCTTTGCTCACCAAACCAATGTGTATTATATATAAAGCATCCTTATTGACTTACATCGTTGCTTTTCGCATGATGCGTATCAAATATCTAGGATTGTGTAATCTATTACAAAATAAAATGATGGTTCCAGAATTACTACAAGATGATTGCTCCGCACAAGAATTAACGGCAGTCATGCTCGATTTGCTGACTGATCCAGAAAAATCTCAACGCATGGTCACGCGCTTGCAGGGCCTAAAACAAACCCTTTCATATCAGCAAGCAGATCTGTCCATGCCAGATTTGATTATTGAGGAGTTACATGCCCTACCACATTGATATCCAGGATGCTTGTCATAACAAACCTCCCATTGAACAACGTAAACTAAAGCTGTGGGCAAAAACCACATTGCAAGCGTTACGACCTGCCGGAGAGCTCACAATTCGTCTGGTGGATACGGAAGAAATGACCACATTAAACGCCAGGTATAGACAGCAAAATAAGCCTACCAATGTCTTGGCTTTTCCTCAGCAATTACCTGATATTGTGCAAATGGCGTGCCCTTTACTTGGCGATGTGATCATATGTCCGGACGTATTAGCCGAAGAAGCGACGCCCTCTTCTTTGCAAGCACATTGGGCCCACATTGTCATTCATGGCGTACTACACCTATTAGGGTATGATCATATTCAAGCAGAGGATGCACACATGATGGAAGCACAAGAAATCGTATTACTTGCCAAATTTGGCTACGACAACCCCTATTTAGAGGATCAGAAAAGTGAATAAGCCCGAAAAATCATCGCAATGGTTGCAATGGTTAAAACACGTATTACATTTTGATCCGCAAAACAAAGGACAATTAACAGAAGTATTACGTGACGCTCAAATCCGTCAACTCATAGATGCAGAAACATTAGCCATGTTAGAAGGCGCTTTGGCCTTTGCTGAATTAAAAGTGCGCGATATCATGCTACCAAAAAAACAAATGATATGCATCGAGAGTAATGCACTATTAGCTGAAATTATTCCTATTGTTACGCAATCCGGTCACTCACGTTTTCCAGTTTTGAACGAAAAAAATGAGGAAGTCATTGGCATTTTGCACGCAAAGGATCTGCTGCGTTACCAAAACTTCACATCTGAAGACTTTAATTTAAATGATATTGTGCGACGCGCGCCCGTTGTACCAGAAAGCAAACGACTCGATAGTTTGTTACATGATTTTCGGTCTCACCGAAACCATATGGCGATTGTCGTCGACGAATATGGTTCTATTTTAGGATTTGTAACGCTAGAAGATATTATTGAACAGATCATAGGTGACATTGAGGATGAATTTGACATTGATGAAGAAGCCAATATCAAAGCACATGCCAACGGCCATTATATTATCAAATCACATACCCCTATCAAAGAATTTAACGCCGAAGTGAATGCTCACCTCAACGATAAATTTTATGATACGCTTGGTGGCATTATCATGGCAAATTTTGGTTATTTACCCAAACCAGGCGAAATCACTGAAATTGAGCGATTCGAATTTAAAATAATCAGCGCGGATGCACGCCGCATTCACTTGATTGAATGCTTGGATCTCCGCGACACCACAACCCCTACGGCTCATGAAAAATAAGGATTCACTATGTTAGACATCAAATACATATTAGATCATCTCGAAGAAATGCGTGACATTATCAAGAAACGTCATGTCCAAGCCGATCTAGATGGTTTATTGGTTTGCTATGGTGAGCGTAAAGATGCCTTGCTGGCCTTGGAAAGCACCCGTGCCGAAGCAAATAAACTTGCAAAAACCATACCGACTGCCGCACAAGCAGACAAACCAGCCCTCATTGAACAAGGCCGTGCTTTGAATCAGCATATTAGCCAGCTTGAAGAAGCCTTACGTCTCTTAGATGATGCCTACCAAACTGCGTTATATACGATCCCCAACACCTTGCCAGCGGACACCCCGCTGGGAGCCAGTGATGAAGAAAACAAGGTCCTACGCACACATCTTGAGCCACGTGTCTTCTCTTTCCAGCCTAAGGACCATCTCGAATTAGGCAAAGCCTTGGATCTGATAGATTTTGATAGTGGTGCCAAAGTCTGCGCCAGTAAATTTTATTTTCTGAAAAATGATGCAGTGCTCTTAGAGCTGGCCTTACAATTATTTGCTATGAAGATCGCCAGAGAATTTGGTTACACGCAATTGATTACCCCTGATATGGCAAAAAAATCCGTACTCATTGGGACTGGTTACTCACCGCGCGGTGACGAATCCAGTATCTACAATCTAGAAGAAATGGATTTGAGTTTGATTGCAACGGCAGAAATCACAGTAGGCGGCATACACAGTGGTGACATCCTAGAGGAAGCGCAATTACCGCTTAAATACGTCGCATTAAGCCATTGCTTCCGGCGTGAAGCAGGATCTGCTGGCCGCGAAAGCAAGGGCCTATATCGGGTACATCAATTCTCTAAAATCGAACTATTCCAAATCACAACGCCTGAAACAGGCGATGCCGCGCTTGAAGAAATTTTGGCATTAGAAGAAACGATCTATCAAAAACTAGGATTACCCTACCGAGTTGTCAGGATTTGTGCTGGTGATTTGGGTGCCCCTGCTTATAAAAAATATGATATTGAAGCCTGGATGCCAGGCAGAGACTCTGCAGAAAAATATGGAGAGGTGACCTCTGCATCGAACTGCACAGATTTTCAGTCACGGCGCCTCAATATGCGTTATCGCACCGCTGATAACAGCAAACGGTTTCCTTATACGCTCAATGGAACGGCTATCGCCCTCAGCCGAACGATGATCGCCATTCTAGAAAATTATCAAGAAGCCGATGGCAGCATCACTATTCCAGACGTTTTACGTCCCTATATGGGCAAAGATCGTATTTCAAAATGATGATTCAAACTATTGCAGACAGCTTCTCGCTGATTGCTAGTCAAACCCGCGTCAATGCCATATTTCTAACAGAAATCCTCCTGCTCTTATGGGGGATTTATATCATCAATCGTCTGCTTGGCAATCGGCTGCTCTATTTGGGGATCCGACCAAGGGTTTTGGCGGGACTCCCTGGTATTGTATGCGCCCCTTTTTTACATGCTAATTTCAATCATTTATTTTTCAATTCCATTCCATTCGTTGTTTTAGCAAACTTTATTTTAATTCAAGGGATCCCATTTTTTCTGCATGTCTCTGCTTGTATCATCCTGATTTCCGGACTATTAACTTGGTGCTTTGCAAATGATGGCTACCATGTTGGCGCTAGCGGCGTCATCACAGGATATTGGGGCTATTTGATGGCACGTGCTTATTACCAGAGCACGGTTACGAGCGTTGTACTTGCCTTGGTTTGTGTCGTCTATTTTGCAGGTATTTTATATGCTATTTTTCCAGGCAAAAAACATGTTTCTTGGCAAGGACATTTGTTCGGGCTGATCGCAGGCTTTGGGGTTGCTTATTATTTTTGATAATAGTCCGTCTTTGCGAGCCGTAGGCGAAGTAATCCAGAGGCCTTGATTATCATGAAAGAAGATTCATCACCAAAAATCGTGATAGCAGCTAAATTTTTTTTCTCCTCAGCCGATGATAGTTGTATCACCAAATAAGGAAGGACCCCAACATGAGCGAAAAAATTTTAAAGTTCACCTTATTAGCGTTACTCTTCACCAATCTATTTATTCACAATGCCTTCGCCCAAACAAAACAAATTGCTCTCACGATTGATGATTTACCTTTTGTTGGGACCAATAGTGCAACAAAAGGGAATTTGGGCCGTGCGCACGATCGGTTTAGCAATATACTTAATTATTTGGTCGACGCACGCATCCCGGCAACCGGTTTTATCATCGCCAATTCAATTGCATCAGGGCAATGGGAATTGCTAGAATCCTTTCGCGATGCAGGCTTTGCCTTAGGAAACCACACCTATTCACACGCCAATTTAAATAGCATGTCTTCCGAACGTTACATTGATGAAATCGCCAAAGCAGATAAAATTTTAGCGCGCGTTATGACGCAGCCTAAATACTTTCGTTATCCCTATTTGGCAGAAGGACGTGGCGCAACCAAAAATGCGGTACAAGATTATTTAATAGCAAACCAGTATACGATTGCCCCCGTTACAATTGATAGCAAGGATTACCAATTCAACGAACGCCTTTTGCACATTCCTTGGAGAGTGCGCGATCAATATGTTTCCAAAATCAAACAACAATATTTGGAATATGTTTGGAAGCAAACTCTGATTGCAGAAAAACGTACCAAAGAAGGTTCTGGCGCACAAATTCTCCTCATTCACGCCAATTTGCTCAACTCACATTGCCTCGGTGATCTGATTAAAATGTATAAAGACAATGGATATCAATTTGTGACATTAGAACAAGCACTTGCTCACCACGCAACACCCGCTACCGGTGAAATTGATGACCAAAAGGTATCCTTTAATCATTTAGATGCTATATGGTTGCGGCTACAAGGCTATCCAATTCAGATGAAAGTTGGTAAACTGTAGTTCGTTTTAAATGATGATAGTTGATATGAGCCCTACTGTGTTTTGCGTCAAATTACAAAAAGAAGGCGAGTCATTGGCGACAGCGCCTTTTCCAGGAAAACTCGGAGAGCGGATATATCAACAAGTCTGCAAAGAGGCGTGGTCCATGTGGTTGGGACATCAAACGATGCTCATTAATGAATATCGCTTGTCTCTGATAGATCCGCAAGCAAGAGAATTTTTGCGCAATGAGATGGAAAAATATTTCTTTGGACCCGGTTCAGAGAAGCCAGATGGATTTAAAGAAGAAAAAATCAACGAAAATTAAGCCTGAGCTATTGACTCAAAACGATTCTCAGCGTTTAATAGCACTTCTGGCCAGATAGCTCAGTCGGTAGAGCAAAGGATTGAAAATCCTTGTGTCCCTGGTTCGATTCCAGGTCTGGCCACCATTTATAATGAATAACTTACAATCGAATTTCAAACCCTTCAAAATACCGGCGCTTCCCCAAATACCGAGGCACTTTCTCAAGAACACAGTACTCTAAATCTTAACCTATAATTTTCAAAATTATATCCCACAATCTTCATCCATATTGACTTTAAATAAGACGCCCTGTACAATTATCGCATTAAAAATGCTCAGGAATTTCATTATGCCTTCATTCAATTTAAAACTCGAGAATGACACAGACCAAAACTTCATGGCTTTTATAATGGCAAATGACGAGACTGAACGTCTGCGGCTGTCAAAACAACTCAAAAAAACTTACACTGGGGTTGTAGAGAAAAAAAAATATACTGATATTGGTGGAAATACCCTTATACAGACATACAGACTAGAAGTGCCGTTTACTAACAGATCTCCCTTAGAGATTGTCGCTAATATGGGACTATTACCACAGGTAGAGTCATTATTTGTTGAGACATTCATAAAAATTGAAGCATTAGATGTTTACGGACAGTCACTGCTTGACGCTGGGTGCGAGCAAAAAGGTAGCAACACGAAGGAACTTGCACGACAGCTTAAAGACGCGATCATTAAATTTAAATTGTCTATAGCACAAGATGAGATAGAACCCACAGATAAATTTGCTGTTAAATTTATCGATAATCATAAAGAAACCGCTAAAAATATTAGAATACTCTTACAACAAGGCCATAAAACAATGGGGAATGATCGCAATTTGTCGGATTGGATAGTTCATTTCTGTTTGGCATTGACTGGCATTGGCTTATTTATCATGTTAGCTAATAAGATATGTTATGGACAATTTTTTCTAAACAGTACAAAACGACAAGTAAAATTAGACGATATAAAACAGGAAATGGCTAGGACTGGCTTATCATTTCAGTGATCCACATCGCTCGGAATTAGAGTTCCACCTCGTCGGAATACGCACGAGCACAGACCTCATGAAGCATTGATTTTTAATCGACCAGCTTGGTTATACGCGCATTCTACTCGTAAACTTCCATCTAAAATGCCGGCGGTTGAATACAGCGATGATTTTGACATAACCAGAAAAATTAGAACGAATGGAGCGATGAAATGGCGAGGTAAAGAGCTTTTTGTTTCTGAAACTCTAATTGGATGAAGCCCCATAGCGAAACGGAATGGCTTATCCATTTCTCATTCTTACCATTAGCTATATTTGATGCGAAAACTCTCAACGTTAATAAATTATGATGACATGATGGTTACTTGTATCAATAGCCGAAATTCCGAGTCGTCCACCAGGTTTTTCTTCAAGCATTTGGATTGTTTTATGCACAGAAGAAAACGAAACTGAAGGTTAAGTCCGTAAACTGCTGTAAATTCGAAATGGCTCATTAGGAATTGAGTCATCGCTAAAATTCGGTACTATTGAGTTGTGAGAAACAACAAAACCGAGGAGATTAGCGATGACGGATTACAATGTTACCGTTGGAAAAGGATTACTGCCAGAACTTTTATCAAGTCAGGATGGTCTGGCTAAGCTTGTTGAAGGCATATTGAATCAAATATTAGAGGCCCAGGTGACAGAATCTTTAGGCGCAGAGAAACATGAGCGTGCTGATGAACGTACTGGCTATCGTAATGGATATCGCCCTCGCCAGCTTTATACACGCGTTGGACCTATTACATTACAAGTGCCTCAAACGCGGGATGGCTCATTTTCAACGGACATATTCAAGCGTTACCAGCGCAGTGAACAAGCGTTTGTACTGGCACTGATGGAGATGGTTGTTAACGGGGTATCCACCAGGAAAGTGACCCACATCACAGAAGAGCTCTGTGGTGTCAGTTTTTCTAAGTCAACCGTCAGTCAGTTGTGTACGGGTCTTGATGCTCGCGTTAGAGCCTTTAACGAACGTCGTTTTGATGGGCTTAAATTTCCTTTCATTATGGTTGATGCGATGTTTATTAAATGCCGTGATGATGATCGTGTTGTATCAAGGGCCGCGCTTACTATTTCTGGTATTAGAGACGACGGATGCCGTGAAATTCTCGGCGTTCAAATTGGCGACACCGAGAGTTATGCCACGTGGGAAGAGACTTTTCGATGGCTTAAATCCCGTGGTTTAACAGGTGTTATGTATGTTATTTCAGATCAGCATGCAGGTCTTGTTGAAGCGGCTAAAAAGCATTTTCAAGGCTCGACTTGGCAGCGGTGCCAAGTTCATTTAATGCGAAATATATTAGGCTTTTGTGCACTACGCCACCGTAAAGCTGTTGCAGATAAAGCGAAGTTGGTTTTACAGGCTCCAGACATAACGGAAGCACGACGCCGACTGAGTGAGTTTGTTGAGGAGTTTAGGACAAAGTACCCAAGGCCGTCAATTGCCTTGAAGAAGCATTTGAAGACGCCATGGCTGTTATGGTTCTGCCCGATAAATATCGTAAACGATTACGAACGACGAACATGCAAGAACGGCTTAATGAAGAAATAAGGCGCCGCGAACGGGTGATACGTATCTTCCCTAACGACGAATCCGCATTACGTTTAATTGGCGCTTTACTTGCTGAATTCAACGAACAGTGGCAAACACGACGTTACTTGGATATGGATGAATTTAATGATTGGCTAGCTGAAAAAGACATTGGCAAGTCAAATGTTCTCGAGCTTAACAAACTGAGTAATTAAAATATGGACTCAATGGGATGAATTGGCGGGAATTTACAGCACTTTTAGGACTTGACCAAACTGAATGCCATATCAACAACAAAGAGAGTAAAATTTTCATTTGAATTCAACCCTTTTCAATGGCTATTGTGGGCTGTAGAATCACTGTGACAATCGCATAACATAAAAATAACAAGATTAAAAAATTTTGCGTAATTTTAATATCTTATGTATAATTAGAGCCAACATAACCGCCACGCCTAGAGAGTTTCGACTCTTGCGTAACCTTGGCGGTTTTTTTTGTTTCTGAATATATTATGATTACAAAAAAAATAAAATATCTCAAACCCCCTCTCAGTTTTCAAGAGCAGTTAATAAAACTTGAAGAACGAGGATTGATTATCTCTAATAGAGAACAAGCGTTAATCTCACTATCCAGTATTAGTTATTATCGACTCAGCGCCTATTGGATACCATTTAAAAAAAGAAATGACTCAGGCTCATTTTCAGATCAATTTCAAGAAAAAACCACGTTCGATAATATTATAGAGCTCTACGAGTTCGATCGTAAGCTAAGGCTTTTAATCATGGACGCCTTAGAGCGTATAGAAATTTCAATCAGGACAAATATAACCTACCACCTTGCACACCAATATGGTGCTTTTGCGCTTAGTAGCTCCAAAAATTTTCATGAAAAATTTGATCACGCTGCCTGGATCGAGAAAACGCGAAAGGAAGTAACACATTCAAGAGAACCATTTATCGAGCATTTTCAAGAAAAATATGAAGGATTTCCTACATTACCAGTGTGGATGGCAACTGAGATAATCTCTTTTGGAGCGCTTTCTATCCTATTTAAAGGCTTAAAAAATGATGACAAACGGACAATAGCGCAAACAGTATATAATTTGCATCCTAAAACACTAGCCAACTGGCTGCATTTCTTAACTTACATACGAAATATTTGTGCGCATCACAGCCGTCTTTGGAATAAAGAACTAGCAATTAAACCAAAACTTGAAGGCTTAGACACAAAATGGCACCCACCTACAACTCCCAAAAATGACCGATCTTTTATTATCCTCATCATTCTCAAATATCTATTAAACCATTCTGAGAATGCAAATCATTGGGCAAAAAAATGTGAAGAATTAATTCGTCCTGTGTTGTCAAAATATAAATGGAGTTTCACTTCAATGGGAGTGCCTGATGATTGGAAGAATCATCCCATTTGGTATCCTAAAGACTAATCGAACTATTCATTTTATTTGACTGGCTCTCACTCAAAGCATGTTTTTGTTCAAACATCAAACACATCATTAATTGCATCAATTTTCATATCAAACAGATCTCTAAAACCCTTGCGTGACTTTTGCGTATTTGAGTACGACACTGTACGACACTGTACGACACTGTACGACACTGTACGACACTATACGACACTGTACGACACTGTACGACACTGTACGACATCGTACGCCATTTGTGGTGATTTCCCGCGGCAAATAATATAATAAAATCAATAAGTTAATCTTTAGATGATGGATTGAAAATCCTTGTGTCCCTGGTTCGATTCCAGGTCTGGCCACCATGTATACAAATAACTTATAACCGAATTTCAAATCCTTCAAAAACCCCAGCTCTTCGGCTCTTCCTCAAATCCGGAGGCACTTTCTTAAGAACACAGTACTCTAACTCTTAATCTATAATTTTCAAAATTTGGCACACGAGCAAAATCATATAAAATTTGAACGATCTATCCAAGCCAGACCGTTAGGGAGTGGAGAACTTTAAGAATTCAATAGGCTACACTCCCTAACGGTCTGGACTTGGATGGTCTTTGCAAATATCGTGACAAAACACTTTTGCGCACAACTACCCAACTTGATCAAAAAAAAGAGGGATGATATAGTATGTAAAAATATAAACCACGAGAAAAAATGTTTTCTGACTTTTATAATCTTGAAATAGCGGACTTTTCTAACAAAATAAGGGATCAAGCAAATGCATTGATTGCAGAATTAGATCGCCCGGAGGGCAAACTATTCGATGTATATCCTCCTCGCTCAGGAGAACACGGTACACTATCTCAAATACTAAAACCGCACTTAGATGCGTTTGATTTTAATAATCCTTCTTTTGTAGCTAAACTAATTGAGGATTTAATCCTCACTTGTGCAAACCCAGAACCAAACCTCCTTCAAATAGATAGTCAAAGAAAGAACATCGTCAGGGCCCATGATGCATCCTTTTACCTGAAGTTTGTATCACGGGATTTAATAAAGACCATTGACGAATTGGTAAGCTATAAACGTATTTACGCAGGACAATCTGTCTATAAACGGCGCGCCCCCATCCTCAGCACCGCCAGCTTAACCTCTGTTCAAAGTAGTCCTCCGACTCTATCCAGTGTTACTAGCTCCAGAAAGGCGCCCGAACCATCGTCAGATTCGAAATTGACTGAGATAGTGTCTACTGAAAGAGAGCAATCCAACACCGCCAGCTTAACCTCTGTTCAAACTAGTCATCCGACTCTATCCAGTGTTACTAGCTCCAGAAAGGCGCCCGAACCATCGTCAGGTTCGAAATCCACCGCGATAGGCTCTCCTAAAACAGAGCGATCCAACGCCGCAAGCTTAAGCTCTGTTCAAAGTAGTCATCAGATTCAATCCAGTGTTGCTAGCTCCACAAAAGCACCCGAACCATCGTCAGATTCGAAATCCACCAAGATAGGGTCTCCTAAAGAAGAGCGATCCAACGCCGCAAGCTTAACCTCTGTTCAAAGTAGTCATCCGATTCAATCCAGTGTTGCTAGCTCCACAAAGGCGCCCGAACCATCGTCAGATTCGAAATCCACCAAAATAGGGGCTCCTAAAACAGAGCGCTCCAACACCGCCAGCTTATCCTCTGTTCAAAGTAGTCATCCGATTCAATCCAGTGTTACTAGCGCCACAAAGGCGTCTGAAAAATCACCTGCCCCCCCCTTCGCTGTTAGGACAATCTCTCCTTCGAGTAATTCTTCGGTAGTGCGAAATACAAATATCAGTCAAAGCAACAGCTCTTTTGAGCTTCAATTAGTATATGGAATCGGATGTCTTGGTCTTGCTTTATTTTCATTAGCTGTATTGACATGCCCTCCAGTGGCTAGTGTATTAGGTATGGCTACTGCCTTCACTAAAACTGTATCAGCAATAACTGGTCTTCTTGTTTTTTCTGGGCTATTTGCCTACCAGTATAACAAGCATCGTACCGATAGAGCTGAGACTCCGACCGTTGGATCATTGCTCAACCCCTAACCTACGAACGGTTCTGCCGCAAAAAGTTGAATGCCGGAGTAAGATCCGATTTTTTGCAATGGAGTGCCACTTTGGTACTACTAAAATGGAAGATTCCAAGGGTTATTGGAGTCATATTGATTGAGGTAATAAAAACCCTCGTTTTTATTACTTGTAAATAAGGAAAAGGTTGTTATCAGAAAATGATCATACCGCCAAATATCGAAGAGCAAAAAGAGATCGAAACTTCTAACGTCGATGAACGCATTTCTGACCGTATTGTAAATAACAATGCATTGTTTTTTATGCGAAATCTTCCCGAAGCAGGTACCTGTTTTGAGCCTCCGACAACGATTCTTACCCCAGAAGGTGCATTTCAATGGAATCCAGAAATCAACAATGGGTTTGTCGAATTAGTGCAGAGAAATTTAATGGAACTTATGCTGATTTAAATTTGTTGTTACAATACCCAGGTAATGACGCGAGAGCAGAAGGAAGAGTCATCCCATTTGGTATCCTAAAGACTACTCGAACTATTCATTATATTTGACTCGCTCTCAAAGTATATTTTTGTTCAAACATCAGGCAGTGTCCCTAAAGTTTTTTTCAGTATTCTCAATCTTAATTTGAGCACGAATTTTTCAGATTACTTCGATCTGCTCCCTCTCCCGCGCTAGGAATTTGAGTAGTATGATGAGGTCTTTTCGCGGGACGAGGGTTGGGGAGAGGGCATGTCACGGATGGTCATTGACGATGAGATGTGGTCTCGTTTAAAAGAATTGCTTCCAAAACCGAAAGGGCGTCATGGTAATGATGATCGCTTGTTTATGGAGGCAATCTGCTGGATGCTTCGAACTGGAGCGGCGTGGCGTGATTTGCCACCGACTTATGGTAATTACAATCGCTATAACAATTGGTCGAAAAAGGCTTATATCACCGCAATATTGGCGGAGTTAAAAAAAGATGGCGACCACGAATGGTACATGCTTGATGGCTCTATTATAAAAGTGCAGTCATGATGGCTTCGAGGCCCGATGAAGTTTGCTGAAAAAAATCATGATTCCAAAAACGCAACACTTTAAACCGATGTGTCATTAGCCACTCAGTACGCTTTGTATCGTAAATTTGATTATCCATGTGTTGACCACCATCAAGCTCGATAATCAGTCGTTTTTCAAGACAGACAAAATCAACAATGTAAACGCCTATTGGTACCTGTCTCTTAAATTTAAATCCCAGTCTATTTGCTCGAAGATGATACCAAAGATGCCGTTCAGCATCAGTGGTATTTTTTCGTAAATCGCGAGCACGTTGCCTTAGTGTAGATTTTTCCATTTCCCTCTCCCCAACCCTCGTCCCGCGAAAAGACGTTATCATACTACTCAAATTCCTAGCGCGGGAGAGGGAGCAGATCGAAGTAATCTGAAAAATCCGTGCTCAAATTAAGATTGAGAATACTGAAAAAAACTTTAGGGACGCTGCCTAAATACATCATTAATTGCATCAATTTTTATATCAAACAGATCCCCAAAAACCACTTGCATACCTTTTGCGTGAGCTAGCTACAAAACTGCACAATGAAACAACCTGCCGGACATAATTTTTATCTACAACCTCTCTAGTGTTTAAGATGCGTAACATAGTTAGTACTATGCCACTTTGCTGCCTTTGCCATCAGGTGCTATGATAGCTTGCAACGCATGATTATTCATTATTTCAGAAGGCATGTGTTTTTTTTTCCAAATTCATTCATCACTATTTTTGTGACTGATGCGATAATAGTTTCATTTACAGGCGCATTTTTTTCTTTTTGTGTAAAATAGATAGCCAAAACAATCGGTTTGCAATGCGATGGATAAACAATACCGATGTCATTAGTCGTGCCATAGCCACCAGTTCCCGTTTTGTCTGCAACAACCCATTCTTTAGATACAGCTACACGTATTCTATGATCTCCTGTTGTATTATGAATTAACCAATAACGCAATAATTTTCTCTGTTCATATTTAAGTGCTGAGCCTAAAAGGAGTTCTTGTAAGCTCATCCTCATGGCTTTTGGTGTGGTTGTATCTCGTTTTTCATCAGGAATGGCTGAATTTAATTCAGGCTCCCAACGCGTTAAATGAAAGTGATGATCACCAATGGTTCTAGCAAAAGCTGAAACAGCGTTTGGCTCGCCTAAAAGGCGCATCAGCAAATTCATAGCCGTATTGTCACTTGTCGTTATGGTTGCATGACACAGTTCAGCAATAGTCATACCATCATTAATATGGTTCTCTGTAATCGGTGAATATTCTACCAGCTCTTTCTTTGTGTAATGAATTTTTCGTTTTAAAAACTCATCATCTTTCATGCTAGCTTTTAAGATCGCCGCCACACCCATTACTTTAAATGTGCTACAAAACGGAAATCGCTCTGCAGAACGATACTCAATGACATGATGGTTACTTGTATCAATAGCCGAAATTCCGAGTCGTCCACCAGATTTTTCTTCAAGCATTTGGATTGTTTTATGTACAGAAGAAAACGAAACTGAATGCCATATCAACAACAAAGAGAGTAAAATTTTCATTTGAATTCAACCCTTTTCAATGGCTATTTATACTGAAAGAGATTTTATTATACGGTAAAATGCATGAATACTTTAGTACAACCTACACAGTTTTGATAACAGGTGCTTCTATGTCGATTTGCAAAAGAATAGGCTTTATCACAGCATGCTCGATGGTAGTAACGCTCTTTTTTTGCTTGAACACGACTATTGCTACAGCAGCTCCTAATAACACCCTCATCAACCAAGCCATCGAGTTAAAACTACCGCTGACAAATCATGAAACATCTAAAGAGATAGCCCAACTCCAGCAAAAAATGACTGCAGAAATTACCAAGGCCAATTATCAACAAGCGTTAGAAATAGCACTATCAAGCCTTAAAAAACATCCAAATAACTTTCTATTACAAACCTATTTCGCCATGGTGCTTGGTGATTATACCATGCAAATGAATGGTCCATTGAAACAACCGATGCTGGAAAAATCAAAAGCCGTTTTTAAAAAATTAATGAATGAAGTGAACACACAACCCTTAGGTATTTTATTTTATTTCAAAAATGAATATTACGCTCGTTTTGCAGAATACAAAGCGCAATATGAAAATGGCGTTGCACGAGTCAATGCTTATTGGGGAACCAAGGACTGGCTAGCCCAAGGTGTGGGCTACTATCCTTTAGGGATGGGCGGTTATTATAGCCAAGGAGTCGGAGCATCCAATTACGCCTATGAGCTATACCGAAAAGGAAATAAAAAATTAGCGCAATGGTATGCTCAAAAAGCGCTTGTCGCTTGGGCTCAATGTTTCTCTTATGATAACAGCTACTACAATGCCTACGTGCACTATGCTTTGGCATTAGGTGTCTTGGGCAACAAACAAGAAATGCTTAGAGCTTTACAACATAGTGCTGATTTAATTCATCAGGATTTGAATTATCCTGAATTCAAAAAAGTCATTGGATCTTTCCAAGATTCCGAAAGTACTACTCATTAAAAACGATGTATTTCATGCAAACAGAACGCACATGCAAAAATCAAGTCGCCTACAACACCTAAAACTTATCTGTAAAGGGTATATACCCAAGAAACTTCAAAATGTTATGTTTGGTCTATTGCTTTTTCCGTTCTTGGGTATAGAACGAAAAATTGCCTAGCTATGTATCTGATTATTACATGACGAATTTTATTTTTAACGTCTTCTGCTCAATCAGAACCAGATGCTAGCTGACTCTATCGAGGGATTCTTTTTTCCCATCCAAAAAGGTGGCTGGAATAGCGTAACCTGTATTTCTTTATCTGGTGGTATCACTCAAATACTCTAAATGCGCTTTCACCGTTGGCCATTCACTCTCAAGAATACTGTATACATAAGTATCTCGCAACGTACCGTTTGGCATGACCATATGATTCCGCAATACGCCATCAAGCTTTGCGCCAAGTCGTTCGATAGCTCTCCTACTTTGATGATTAAACGCATGGGTGCGAAACTCTACTGCATGGCAGTGCCATCTCTCAAAAGCATGCGTCAACAATAAGTGTTTACACTCGGTATTCAATCCAGTGCGCTGCATACTTTGACGATACCAAGTACCTCCGATCTCCACCCTGCAATTTGGTTTATCAATATTGAGATACGTTGTCATGCCAACAGCTTTATCAGAATGATTATCAATAACCGTAAAAGGCAACATCGTACCTTCTTCCTGCATCTTTAATCGTAAACTGATATTTTCTGCCATTTTGCTAGGCTCAGGAACGAAGGTATACCAAAGCTGAGATAGTTTGCCATCCTGAGCTGCCTCGCAAAGATCGGTAAGATGTTCATACGATAACGGTACCAATGTGCAATAAGTGCCCTGTAATGTCACTGGGGTAAATTGTTCAGTCATAATTTGCCTAACACCAGAAAATAATAATTGACCATTTTATCATAACACCATCCCATTCACTTGGGTGTCCCATAGTCCTTTAAAATACCCCTTCTCACGACTCATCAGATCTTCAAAGGTACCGTCTTCGATTACCTGTCCCGCATCCATCACCACAATACGATCCATATGACGAATCGTCGATAACCGATGCGCAATCGCGATCACTGTCGTATTTTTTTGATCTAATAATTGATAAATAGATTGCTGAATTTCGTTCTCTGTCGCAGTATCCAAGCTGGATGTCGCTTCATCTAAGATGATGATAGGCGCATTCTTCAATATCGCTCTAGCAATCGCAATACGTTGACGTTGACCGCCAGACAATTTAACGCCGCGCTCTCCAACCAACGTATCGTATTGTTCAGGTAGTGATTCAATAAAGGCATCAATATTTGCCATTTTAGCAGCAAATTTGATCTCATCTAAGGTCGCACCTTCTTTAGCATACCCAATATTTTCTCCAATACTTCGATGAAATAATAGGATATCTTGCGGAATAAGCCCGATTTGTGCACGTAGTGAGTCCGCAGTTATATCATCTAAAGAGCACTCATCTATAAGAATATGCCCATCTGTCGGTGTAAATTGTTTCAACAACAACGAAATAAGCGTTGACTTACCTGCCCCAGAGTGACCAACTAACCCTACTTTTTCGCCTGCTGTGATATGTAAATTTAATCCATCAAAAATTTTAGTTCCATCTTTCTCATAACAAAATGAGACTTCTTTAAACTGGATGGTTGGAGATTTTATATGCAAAGGTTTGGCTTGTGGCGTATCAACTATATCTTGCGGTGTTTCTAGTATAGAACATGCGGATTTAAAATCACCAAGCTCTCTCATAAAATCAAACATCGCATAAGTAAACGTCCACAATTGCGTAGAGATGGTTATCGTAGTCATCATAACAAATACAAAATCCCCTGTAGTCACCTGCTCGGTTTTACGTAACCAGACCATAAACAAAAAAACGGATACCAACATTATCCAATACAACACACTTCCAATAGCCGAAAGTTTAAAATAATACTGATACATGAGTACCGTATCTGGAATATATTTTTGAGTAATACTTGCTTTTATACGCAACAATTCTTGTTGGCGCTTCGCAAATGAAAAAAGCGAGAAAATATTGAGTATATTATCGGATAAGAGCCCCATGATAGTGTGTTTACTATCTGACATATGTTTGGATAAATGATTAAGCTTCAAAGACATCGGATACATAATAACAATAACTAGCACGGACCAAATTAACATAAACAAAAACACAGTTGTATTAACCAATAATAACGAAAAAATTGAAAAGACGGTATTAAGGAAATTACACCCTATTTTATGATGTAGATTAGCAAAAATTTGTTCAAACCCATCCAGAATCCCTTTTAGTTTGCTAATAATAGTACCACTGGGATGATTTTGAAAATATCGATAGGAATGATGCTGAACATAGTCATAAGAGCGCAACAAAATCGAGCGATGAACAAATGGATCAACATGCCAAGCAGCATACTCACTTAGACGCCAAGAGACATCCAATCCAATTTGCGCCACAACAAACACAATAATCGCAATCAATAAATGATGATTAGCTGCGCCTGTTTGAATAGAAAAAGCGTCAATGACCAACTTAATCGCGTAGTTATTGACCAATCCATAACTTGATCCAACAACTGTCGCTTGAAACATCAACAGATACCACCACCTGTACGGTTTAATGATGTCATATAAAAATTTACGCATACCCGCGTGACACATAAATCTCACCCATCTCGACTCGCATACACAATGATACCACCTATCTTTTGCGCTTCAATGGCCATAAGTGGTTGCCGATATCCTTCGTACATCTTATTAAACAACGCCATTTCAAACCGTTCAATAAGCGCTTCGCGTTTTAGATCAAATTGTTGCATCAGCTGGGTATACCATAAGTTAAATTATTGACTGATATCTAAACTGTCTTTAAACACCCAGACCGTTATAACAAGTAACTCACCTTACGCACACCCCTTGTTTCGTAACTGAAATTAATTAAAATTCTGCTCCTGCTTTTATGGAGGAGCAACGCATGGATATGCTTGATATTTACACTGACTATTTGATATGCCAAAACAAGCACGCGACTGCAACGGGTTTG
>CAMCUM010000008.1 GCA_945878975.1 Legionella genomosp. 1 | reverse complement strand
TTTCCCCTCAACGGCCACTATGGCAATTTTTGATTTCTTTGATGCTGTAAAATAGCTACGTGTCTTAGGCATTCTATTCTCCTCTTTATATTAAGAAGAATAGCTCTTAAAAAAGCCTTTTTCCCGTCCAAAAATCCGCGCCTATATCAATCTGACGCCTTGATACGGCACCAGTTTTTTTTTATTTTTTGGGTGCAAGGATATATTGTGTGCCGCAATACGGGCAGGTTTCTTTGCCGGTTTTTGCAATAGGTAAGTATACTTTGGGATGGGCGTTCCATAGGTGCATATCCTCTGTTGGGCAAGATAAAGGTAGATCTTTTGCTTTGATGTGGATTATTTTTTGCGCGCATGCTGGTTTTTTTTCGGTTACAGTTGTCATGTTGCTCATCTCTTTTTTCTGTTAATTATCCGCAATTCGTTGTACGAACGCAATCATTTCTCGTAAGTCTCTGGTTTGATTCATTGAAAAAACATGCGCTTCTGGCCAATGGCGTAACCAAGTCATTTGGCGTTTTGCCAATTGTCGGGTTGCCGCAATGCCTTTATCGGCTAATAACGAAAGATCATGATGGTCGTATAAATAATCCCATACCTGACGATACCCAACACATCGCATGGCGGGATGTGCGGCTGTTAAATGGTAGTCTTGGCACAGTTTTTGGACCTCATCGATCAACCCGATTGTTAGCATGGTCCGAAATCGCTCCGCAATACGTGCATGTAGCCATCCTCGTTCTTCAGGCATGAAGATCAGGTTGACAAATGCTCTTGGGATCGCGTGTTGTGTGGTTTGTAGCCATGCAGACAAAGGTTGTTGTGTGAGAATAAAGACTTCCAACGCGCGTAAGATCCGCTGGGTATCATGCGCATGAATGCGTTGTGCTGATTCTGGATCAACCGTCGCTAATTGTTGGTGTAAATAAGCCAATCCATGTGTTTGTGCTTGGTCAGTTAAGGTTTGGCGCACCATCGGATCAGCGTTAGGTAATAGGGATAATCCTTGTTGTAACGCACGGAAATACATCATCGTCCCGCCTACTAGCAAAGGGATTTTGCCGCGTGCTTCTATCTCTTGACCACAGCGCAGCACATCGGCACAACATTGTGCGGCAGAATACGTCTCTTCAGGGGAAAGAATATTGATCAAATGATGCGGTGCTTGGGCTAAGATGGCCGGATCTGGCTTTGCGGAGCCGATATCCATATCACGATAAATCATCACTGAATCGATGCTGATGATTTCAAATGGGAAATGTTGTAGTAATTCACAGGCCAAATCTGTTTTGCCAACGGCGGTTGGGCCCATTAAACAAACCCACGATGGGAGGGACGTACTCATATTGGAGTAGGACAAGCGCGGACCTGGCGTATGACATGCTGACAGGTTGTGACATCTAATAGTAAACAGGCTTGGATTTTATGCATGGTATCCCAGTTTTGCAGACAATAGTCTAATAAGGTATCGCGTTCCGTTGGGCTTATATTATACGCATCGAACGTTTGACAGGCAATTATTTGTTGTGTGTTTTTTATCCCCTCATCTAGATCCTCGGTTTGAATCGCCATAAAAAAGCGTTTGAGATCTAATAATGGCAGATGAATTGGCATGGTACGGATCAAGATCTGGTTTGTACTGACAAAATCAAATTGAATGCCTAAATTGCGCAGTTCCTCTCTTTGTTGTTCAATGTAAGGATAGGCTGAGGTTGCGATGTCAATGCGGACGGGCACCAATAATGCGCGATGTGGAAATGGCTTCGGTAATGTTTGGAGTGTGCTGGCGATATAATGATGATGTATTCTGGCGATGTCCACCAAATAAGGCGTAGCATCTTGTAAACGGAGGATGGCAAAATGCGAATTAAGGATCTGCAAGGTGCTACCCTGTTCTGTTCCCCGTGTTGGTGATGGTGGTGGATAATGGTTCATTTTTTGTGGGGTATGTGCTGGATGAGACGGGTTGGCGGCGCTGGCTTCGGTATGCAAGCGATTTGCCAAGCCACTCACTAACATGGCGTGGACCAATCGTGGCTGACGAAAGCGTACTTCATGTTTGTTAGGATGTACATTGACATCCACTTGGTCGGGCGGGATGCTGACATACAAAATGCAGGAAGGGTAGCGCCCGGGGTGGAGGATATCTTGATACGCTTGGCCGATGGCTTGGAGTATGAGTTTGTCTTTGATCAAACGCTGATTGAGATAGATCCATTGGCGGTCGCGTTGGCTGCGTTGGTAGTCTCTCTGACTGATCCAGCCATACATGGCAAAATCTGCATGTGCTTCTTGAATGAAGATGGCGTCGTTCAAAAAAGTTTGGCCAAATATTTTTTTGATGCGGCGTAGCCGGCTTGATTCACAATTTGCTTTGGGTAGATGTAAGGTTTTTTTTTGATTATGTTGCAGGGTGAGAGCGATCTGTGGTGCGGCCAAAGAAAACTGTTTTACGACCAATTCAATGGCTTGGTATTCATGGCGTTCCGATTTTAAAAAAGTTTTACGCACCGGGGTATTAAAAAACAAATCACAGACTTCGATGGTCGTTCCTTGCGTTCTGGCACAAGGCTCTGTGTGGATACCTGTTTCATCGACTTGTAATAGCATGCCATGCGCTTGTGTTGCCGGTTTGGAGTATAATTTCAGTCGGGATACTGCAGCGATGCTGGCCAGCGCTTCGCCACGAAAGCCCATAGAACTGATGGCATACAGATCGGTTAGTTGCGTGATTTTGCTGGTTGCGTGCGCAGCGATAGCCAAAGGTAAATCTTCCGCATCAATGCCATGCCCATTATCAGATATTTTAATGAGATTGAGTCCACCAAAACCAATGTCTATGGTGATGGCGGTTGCACCCGCATCTAAAGCATTTTCTAGTAATTCTTTGACGACGGAAGCCGGACGTTCAATGACTTCCCCAGCGGCGATTTGATTCGCCACATGGGGAGATAATTGTTGAATTCTCATCCCAGTCTCGTATTGGCACGGCCCATATTATTATGGCTGATCGTTTGATAGCGCGCGGCCATCGCAGCGATTTTACTGCCATGTGGAGGGTATTCCCAGAAATAGGTTTTGATTCCGCCCATAATTGCTTGACACAATTGTGTTTGGTAGCGTGGATTGGTCAAATTCATTTCTTCGCGTTGATTAGAAATAAATCCTGTCTCAATGAGTACGGAAGGAATATCGGGAGATTTGAGTACCATAAAACGTGCTTGTTCTACTTTATGGCTATGCAAGGTCGTGATGTGATTCAAACCATGTAATACCTGATGTCCAAGTTGCACACTCGCAGAGATGGTGGCTGTCTGGGATAAATCAATCAATACTGAGCGGATCATGCCATTTTGATCATGCAATTTGGATAAATTAACGCCGCCTAATTCCGAATAGTTTTCTTTGGCTGCCAACCAACGTGCAGCCTCACTAGTGGCGCCGCGTTGCGACAAGGCGAATACCGAGGCACCATGCGAATTATGATTTTCAAACGCGTCTGCATGAATGGCAATGAAGAGATCGGCATTATGGCGTCGTGCAATGGCCATTCTTTCTCGTAAGCCTATATAATAATCCCCATTTCTAGTGAGGACTGCGCGCATGCCTGGCTGCTGGTCAATCAGGGTTTTGAGTTTTTTGGCGATGGCGAGCACGACTTCTTTTTCATGAGTACGTTTGCTGCCTATTGCACCCGGATCATGTCCACCATGTCCGGGATCTAAGACAACGATCACATCTCGATTGCCAGCATACGGCGGAGAGATGATATTGGTACTGTGATGGGTTGGTATGGATGGTTTAGGTGCTCTGGCATGCGCGGATGCTGTACTGGGGGTGATGCTTAATTGCCAGCCATTTTCCCAGTTACTTGACTGAAATTGTACCGGCTGTTTGGTTTCGAGCACAAGCCGTAATGTTTGTGGCTGCGGATGGCCTACGCGCACGGTTTTGATAAGTTGGGTCGTGTGTTCTAAAAAATTAGGATTGATTTGGTTGGTCGTGTTGGGTAGATCAATCACAATGCGTTCTGGGTTATGCAGCGTAAATATTTTATGAGCGGCATGGCCCGTCATGGCAAATCCCAGGACGAGGTTAGGTTGCTGGTGTAAAACGGTAATATGGTTTAATTGCGCCGCCATCCCGACAAATGTCACTAGGCATAGTGCGAGCGTAAACCCTATTTTTTGCATGACACGCATGCTTTCTCCTAGTTTAAAATACCGGAAACTCATTAGCGGAAAGTATAGATAATGTTCTATCATTCCCGGAACCGATTAGCAATAAAGCTAGATCGATTTGCTCGGCCGGCAATCTTATTCGTTCTGGCCATTCAATACAACAAATTGTGTTCGATTGAAAATAATCCCGAAATCCTAGGAATTCTAATTCACTTTCATCTGTCATGCGATATAAATCGAAATGATGCACTTGGACAAGGGACTCAGACAACGCTGGGTTCGGTGGTAAATCATAAGTTTCTACTAAAGAATAGGTTGGGCTCTTGATGGGACCTTGGACGCCTAGCGCGCGGAGTAAAGCACGCATAAGCGTTGTTTTTCCGGCACCAATCTCGCCACTGAGTGTGATGACCATTGGCACAGTCAAGCAGGTTGCTAAATACGCGGCATAACGTTCTGTGTCTTGAACAGATGGTAAATCAACCGACATCTGCCAAGGAGGTGTCGCTATTTGGTTCATTGCTCATCAGTAGGTTTTTGATTGTCTGTCACCAATTTCAAAAATGGCTTGACCTTAGATTTTGTTTGCGAAGCTGGTTGTGCTTGATGTTGCGGTACGGCTGTTTCATATTCCACTTCAAATTCCATGCCGCGGCCATTTTCTTTCGCATAAACGGCAAGAACTGCGCCGGGCGATAAGGCGATTTGTGTGGTTTGACCAGAAAATTTAGCGGTAAAAATAATTCTATCATTGTCCAAATGTAGGCCGCGACAGGCTTTTGGATCAATATTCAGAATGATCCGTCCCCCATTTACAAACTCTAGCGGCACTTCTACATCAGGGTGGGTAGCATCTACTAATAAATAAGGCGTTAAATTATTATCAACAATCCAATCAAATAGTGCCCGGATAAAATAAGGCTTATTGGAAGTCATAGTTGATGTCATTTACGCGGCCCTTAATTGTCGTTCTGCATCGGTTAAGCTTGATTCAAATGAATCACGTTTGAACAAGCGCTCCATGTATTGTGTGATACCGATTGCGGCTTCCGGAATAGTAACACCCAAAGAGGGCAGACGCCATAATAAAGGTGCTAGAACGCAATCTAATAAAGAGAATTCTTCGCTTAAGAAAAACATTTTATCTGCAAACACGGCTTCGATACCTAAGAGACTGTTTGATAATAATTGCTGTGCTTCTGGGTTTGCTTGCTCTTGGATTTGATTGGCCAATCTATACCAATCTTGTTCGATGCGGTACATCATTTTGCGTGTTTCTGCTCTGGCAACAGGATACACCGGTAATAAAGGCGGATGTGGGAAACGCTCATCCAGGTATTCCATGATAATACGGGGTTCATATAACACCAGTTCACGATCGATGAGGGTTGGTAATAGTCCATAAGGGTTGACGGCTAAAAGGTCAGCAGAAGCAGTGTCCGAGTTCATTGGCATGATATCCACATTCACACCTTTTTCAGCTAAAACAATACGTACTTGGTGACTATAAATATCATCCTGGTTAGAATACAGTGACATAATGGTGCGCTTCGTAATAATAGCCATCTCATACCTCATTGGGTTTGTGGGGTGGCAGCAAACTCACAGAACACCCTAATGTCAAAAGTGTTTATTGTATCATATTTTAATGATGAATGGGTAAATATCTCTCATTGCTTATTATTTGTATCACTTTAACTGTATTTTTAATGCTACATTTATGGGCCTCAGATTTCTCCGGCTGAAATACCTGCGTTTTATATGTGAATTTTTTAAGCAAAAAGCTTATTCTTTATCTATAATTTGATTGATGAGGTTAAATAAAGGGATTGAAATGTCCAGAGCTCCGAGTGATATGTCACCTATTAAAAAAGATATAGCAGCTCGTAATCGTTTACAAGATGATTTGATGGAGCTATTTTTCAGTACGATGGGAACTGATGAAGAAGATGCGGCTAAGAATGATGAACAGATACTTTCTGTCATGCAAGCTTTATATGATATTCAAATGTTTCGAGAAGGATGGGAGTCTGATACATCTTATGACCATAATGGTTGGATACATTTGGGAACCACAGTACCTGTGAAGCAACAATTGGAACAAAATGCACAGACATTTAAAGATCTAGTGAATACATGCTTATTATCCTATAGTGCCTCTTCTCGGCAACGTGCTGAGGCATACTTAAAAGAAATTCAAGCGCTATATGATGCATCCCATGCAGCGATAAACGCCATGGCTGATCAAAAGTTATCATCTTTAGGAAGCACTGAAAGAAATATACATCAGCAAAAACACCTAGATAATAAGGAAATAGTGGAAAAAATTGCGATAGATTTCCAAGCAGCAAAGCAACGTATAGCAGGCTTATACGAGGAACTTAAAGGTTACCAGTCATCCGAAAAATTAACTGATCGAGATGAAGCAGCTTTTTTGCGCGAAATCGTTTTAGATAAAATTGGGGTAGAAATAGATTATATAAAGCAGTTAGAGAAACAGCAGGAAAGAGCATTACCTCATACTGGTCTGTCATTTCTAGAACAAGAGAAAAAAACCTTACCTATGCAGGGTGAAATAAAAAAGGTTGCTCGCACCTATGCGCAACATCTGTTTTACTCAGGACAGCTGGAAGGAGGCACTCGCAGTCGTTATAATAGCCCCCCGAGACCCTATGTAGAAAGTACTCGGCGTAAGGAAAAATTAAAGCGTCAACGAGACGAAGCACCAGAAACTGAAGCTTCAGAAAAAAGCCAATTATTAGTTGAGATCAAGCGCATCAAAGGCCTGATTCATAATATGACGGAAAATCTTATGAATGAAATTCCTAAGGTAGTGTTTAGTAAGGGTATTAAAATTTATAAAAGAGATACACTATTAAGTTTAAGCCGTAAATTATATGTTTCCGAGAAATCGAGTCTTGTTGAATTACGTAGATGCGTTAAGACATTCGAAACAGAATTAGCGAAGTGTCAAAGTGACGCAAAATTACGTCAGGGGAGCATGCGAAAAGACTGTCGTAAGCTAATCGATGGCTTGGCTAAAGAGTTAAAAAGCGAAACGCATGTATTCAAGAAACCTAAATTATAAATAATTGTAGCGCTGCAAGCAGCGCTGATTGAGGGCTACAAGGGAATCTTTATTCGGCATCTCTTAGCAAACGGTTGGCATAAGCTATCGTCAATGCAGAAATTAATAAAGTAAGGTGAATCCCTATTTGCCAAGAAATAGCAATATTAGAATATTTAGTAGGATCGATGAAGGTTCGCAATAAATGGATAGAAGAGATCCCAATTAATGCCAAGGCTAATTTTATTTTCATGGCGCCTGCGTCGAGGTGATCTAACCATTCCGGTTGATCCGGATGGCGGTCGATCCCCAAACTCGCAACAAACGTCTCATAGCCACCTAAAATCACCATGATCAACAAATTAGCTATCATCACCACGTCGATCAATGCCAATACTCCGAGCATGATGGCGGTGTCATTGGGCCCGTTCAGATGAAAAAACAAATCAACTAATTCATATAGGAACTCATACACATAGGCAGCGAGGGCGAAGATCAAACCAAGATAGAGAGGGGCTTGGAGCCAACGACTAAAAAAAATGACTTTGCCTAATGTGTGCTTAAAAGGAGTGGAACGGGTTTTCATGATAATCCTTGGTGATAATCAAAATATGATTCTTCTGTTCAAATATCGCATTAATTCAGTTTGTGACACCTGCTAAACTCGTGCCATTTGTTCATTTTCGTGAGGAATAATTATGCCGGAATCAACAGGGTTAGGCAATCATGTCAAGCGTATTGGTGCGAATGCACACAAGCGCAGTGCAGGACCGCTCTAAAGCCGACATACCGTAGCCTTGATGGTGCTGCGCTACATCAAGGCTACGCAGCTAGAGGCTCCTTGGCCCTATCCGCATCCTCAGCCAATATAACCCTGTCAATATGGATAAAAACCCCAACACAAACCAACCTAAATGCGTCCGGATTAAGACAGCCGGTTCGGCAGCATAGGCTAAAAAGTAGGCGATGTCTGCCAATTCGGCATGCTGATCACCGGGTAACGATTCTAAAACATTCGGCATCATGGTATTGGGCAACTGGTGATTGTTGACACCGAAACGTCGGAGATGATCGGGATAAAATCCTTGTAAATACGCTTGAACCCATGCCGTACTACGTTGCCGACTGATGAGGGACAAATCTGGCGGGGGTTTTCCAAACCATTGGGTGGCATCTTGAGGTGCCAAAGCAATGTCTGGCCAAGTTTGTGCGAGTTGTGGGAGACTTAAATATAAGCGCGGCGTGATTTGCATGCGGCTGCGTTTATCCAAATCCAAATCACTCAGCATTCGTGACCAAGAGAGATAACGTAAGCTATGACAGCCACTGCAATAATTCATAAATAATATCGCGCCACGCGCACGGCTATTTGTTGCGTAACCCGGGAGTTGTGAATGATACTCAGCATAGCTGAGAGGCTGTCCCAATGTTAAAAGAAGCATGCTGAAAAATAAACGCCATCGTATTAACATGATCTGACTCGTGTCGGCACAGGCGAACACTTTTCTAGTCGTGTATACAGTGGCATTAATAGAAAATAAGCGAAGTATAAAAGCGTGGCCATTTGTGCCAAACCTTGATAGATGGGGGTCCATTCCTGCATGCCCAAATAGCCTAATAGGACAAAACTACTCAGTAGCATTCCTAATGCAACACGTGAGAAACGCCCTTTATAGCGGATCGATCGAACGGGGCTACGATCGAGCCAGGGTAAGAAAAATAAGATCATGATGGCGGAAAAACTTAGGATAATACCGATATTTTTGTCTGGAATGGCACGCAATATGCAATAGAACGGGGCCATATACCATAATGGCGTGATATGCGAAGGCGTGACCAATGGATTGGCGGGCTCCGAGTTAGTGGGTTCTAAAAAATATCCGCCTAAATCGGGAAAGAAAAACACAATGGTCAAAAAAATCAGTAAAAATATGAGCACGGCGAAGATATCTTTCATCACATAATAAGGATAAAACGGGATTTTATCGCTTGCTTCGAGCGGATCAATGCCATCTGGATTAGAAGAGCCCACATGATGCAAGGCTACGACGTGTAAAAAAGAAAATAGTACCAATAACAATGGCATAGCGATAATATGTCCCGCGAAAAAGCGTTGTAATGTCGCTTGACTCACGACAAAATCACCACGGATCCCCGTGAGCAATTGCTCGCCAATATAAGGGATGCTGGCAAATGCCGATGTGATCACTTGCGCGCCCCAGTACGAGACTTGTCCCCATGGTAACAAATAGCCACAAAAGCTTTCGATGAGAAGTATGACAAACAAGAACATGCCTAATATCCAGACCAATTCGCGTGGCTTTTGATAGGAGCCGTACAGTAAGCCGCGCAGGATATGCATATAAATGACCAGGAAAAAAGCCGATGCGCCGGTGGAATGCAGATAGCGGATCAACCAACCATAGTTCACATCGCGCATGATGGTTTCAATCGATTGAAAAGCGGATTGCACCGTTGGGGTGTAGAAAAAACTCAACCATAATCCTGTGAGGAATTGATTCCCAAGCACTAATAAAGCCAAAGCGCCAAAACAATAATATAGGTTTAAATTTTTTGCGACATAATAGTCGCTACAATAGTTTTTCCACACAGAGAGGATCGGGAAACGCTTGGTCCACCATGTTTTGGTCATGCACTTTCCCCAAGTCGGATCGTATGTTGATTGATAAAGCGATATATCGGTACTTCTAAATTAATCGGAGCTGGCACTTGCTTATATACTCTACCAGACAAATCGAAGCGTGAGCCATGACATGGGCAATAATAGCCACCAGCATCTGCGCTGATTTGAGGGTCGTGACTACGATATTCCGGAATACACCCGAGATGAGTGCACACACCGACCAAAACCAAATATTCCGGATGAAGGGAGCGCCAGGCATTTTGTGCAAAAGCAGGTTGTTGCGCGACTAATGAATTGGGATCGCGTAATGCAGGATTGCTTTGGCGTAATTGCTCGATCATCGCCTGAGTGCGGCGCAAGATCCAAATAGGTTTGCCACGCCATTGTACCGTTATCTGTTGCCCGTCTTGTAGATGAGAGAGATCGATGTCTAAGGGTTGGTTGGTAGTTAAAATTTGTTGATTAGGCTTTAAGGAGGATATAAATGGCACAACAGCACATGCTGCCCCTAAACACCCCATGATACGGATGCCAGTACTCAACAAACGGCGGCGCTCTTCATCTACCGTATCTTTTGTATCTGACATAAGGATTCCTCACCCCTCACTGATTGGGAGCCTGCGTAAGTCCTGTTGTAGCTTAGGTACACACGCATAGTAAAAAAATCCCCTCATGAAGAGGGGATTTTGAATTTGGAACGTAAGCAAACCAACTCGTTTAACGTTTAGAGTACTGAGTCGCTCTACGTGCTTTATGCAGACCCACTTTCTTACGTTCAACACGACGTGAATCGCGAGTGAGTAGACCACGTGCTCGT
Organism: Legionella genomosp. 1; assembly: GCA_945878975.1. Lineage (GTDB taxonomy): Bacteria > Pseudomonadota > Gammaproteobacteria > Legionellales > Legionellaceae. The sequence continues at coordinate 52,602 of CAMCUM010000008.1, read as the reverse complement.
AATTTTTTTCGAAATGAATTTTCAAGAGGTTCAGCACCTTCTACTAAGTCCATTTCATCATATTGAACCAATGCTCTAGCGATACCCAACCGTACTGCGCCGGCTTGACCAGACACACCGCCGCCGATGACTGTGGCGTAAATATCAAATGTTTTCAACGCATCGACCGCTTCTAAAGGTTGGCGGATGACCATGCATGAGGTTTCACGGCTGAAATATTCTGACAACTCGCGATTATTGATAAGGATATCGCCTTTTCCAGGGCGTAAAAAAACACGCGCTGACGAACTTTTGCGGCGACCTGTACCATAGTACTGCTTGATGCTTTGTTTTTTTTGCGCGCTCATACTTATTCCTCAATCTCAAGTTGCTTAGGCTGCTGAGCTGCGTGAGGATGTTCGCTGCCAACGTAAATTTTAAGCTTACGGAACATGTCTCGGCCTAGTGAATTTTTGGGAAGCATTCCTTTTACTGCACGCTCAAGAACACGTGCTGGATGCTTTGCTTGCATTTTTTCAAAGGAAATCTCTTTGATTCCACCAGGAAAACCTGTATGACTGTAGTAAATTTTATCTTTAAATTTACGACCAGTCACTTTGATTGTTTCTACATTCGTTACAACAATATAATCACCAGTATCGACGTGCGGTGTATATACTGCTTTATGCTTGCCACGTAAACGAATTGCGATCTGCGCTGCTAAGCGACCTAGGGTCTTATTGCTTGCATCTACGATATACCAATCACGTTTGACTTCGTGTGCTTTGGCACTAAATGTCTTCATTACCTAACTCCAAACCACCAATATTGATCTATGACCGGCGATTTTAACTAAAACTAGATCAGATCACAAGTATTAATGAAAAAAAGTCTTGGTATGGAGTGAAAAAACGGTTGGGTGTATTGAGCGCATGAGCTTTTGTGTCCATGGTTTGAACAAGATCTGCCTGCATTTTTTTATTTCCTGACGTGCTTGAGAGATACCATAAAATAACCAAGAGTTCAAATAATAGTCTTTTTGTTTGATGTTTTTGCATCATTATTATATAATGAGGTGTTGTTTTATTCTAGATTGGAACCCAAGTCTATGCAGGCATACACCGACTTAACATTTCAGGATTTTGATCGGAGGTCGCAGTCTTTTATGACCCCTTATAGGTATGAGACTAACTCCTATGCCAAAGATCTATTGTTTCAATGTCAGGTTGGTATCATTTCGCACTATCTCACTTCAAAAGAGAATGATTCTACTTGCAGTGCAGAAGAACGGGCTATTCATCAAGAATTGAGGGTTGTTTTATATGAAGTTGATAGACTGTATCAATCATTGAAACGCATGGATACCTCGTTTGCGAGGCATCTACTAAATGAGCGCAGCAACCATAATCATCATGTGCTGGATCAGTTAAATCAGGTTTTAGGACGGATTCGGGTCATTTATATTCCTCGGCAAGCTGAGATGATGGTGCCTATAGATGCCATACGCAATTTGCGCGGGGCGCCCTTTTCTGAAAGTGAGCAGACACATCTTCGTCATTTCTCCAGATTAGCGGACGATCTTTACAGTTGCTCTCCGCAACAAAAGATGAATGATTTTTTACCTCTGATTCATCAGCTTTCTGGCAATGAAAATAAATTCTTGAAGCGTTTGGGTCAAGTGCTTATGGGATTGTTTGTGTTAATCTCTGCGGTTTTGATCGCTGCTGTTGCGAGTCCAGTTTTGGGCGCGGTGGTTTTACCGGTCATGTCACCCGTTGCTTGTGTTGCTACTTTAAGTGTGTCAGCGTTATTGGGCGTAGGATTCTTTGTTAGCAGCAAACAAAAAGGCCTCTCTAAAGCGGTTGAGACCTTAAGTAGACTGCCTATCCCAGAAGTTGCGGTAAAACTATCGTCTGAAGTCATTGAGGGAGAGCTTCCTCTTTGGTCAAGAGACTGTGATTCAGCAGGAATGGGTAACACGGTTTTAATCAATATGGCGGTCACTGGTGATAGGAACATTATTAGTTTTCTTGATCGTTATCCGAACTATTCTGATTATATTGATTTGACAGATAATTGTGGCAGTCCAGATTATGGCAATTCAGCATTGATACTAGCGTGTATGGGTAATCAATCAGATATCGCCTCCAAATTAATTGATTGTGGTGCTAATGTAAACCAAACCAATCGTTATGGAACAAGTCCTTTACATTATGCCTGTCTTTTTAGAAATGAAGGATTAATAAGGAAATTGCTAGATAAAGGTGCGCAATGGGATACTAGAAATCAAATCGGCATAGCACCTTTGGATTTATATTTATATGAATTTGATGAATTGAATGCATTGTATATAAAAGAAATAAAGCGTGTCGAGGAACACTGGGGTATTGCCGGGGAAAAAAAGGAGATATGTAGTACGGCGCCTTTGTATAGAGATAGGCCTATCATCCATCCAGATCTATTAACGAGAGAACAATGGTACATGGAGCAAAGAACTATCCCCGATATCATCCTTTCAAAGATTCCTGATATCGCAAAAGAAGTATCACCTGTGTATTTGGCAGATCACCCAGAAAGTTTCGCAACGGATCGCGCCGCAGGGGTGTTTGCTAGTTTTGAAGAATTTCATTCAGTTTGGTTACGCTACTGTGCTGATGAGTCACTGGAATGTCCAAAACAGCGTATGCAGGCGCTGGTTACAGAAAAGTATATTGAGAAATACCAGTTCTCACCAACACAACAAAGAGACAGTATGCTTTCAAAAAGTCCGACTAGTTCTCGGTTTCGCTAGGATTCTCGTTTAAATTCTTTTTGAATGTGAGTCCGGCTTTAAATGTGACGACGCGTCTGGCGCTTATCGCAGCGGCTTGTCCCGTTTTGGGGTTACGGCCCGGCCGTTCTGCTTTATCGCGTAATCTAAAATTGCCAAATCCTGATAGTTTGACTGGTTGGCCAGAAGCGAGAATGGTTTTGATTTCTTCGAAAAATTCTTCGACCAAAGATCTCGCATCTAATTTAGATAGTCCGAGTGTATCGCACAATGCCTCGACCATTAGTAATTTACTTAGTGCTCCCACAATATTCCATTCCTTTTTATGACATATCCGTTTAGGGTGATGCGCGCAGGATAGCTTGTAGCTTCGTTTGCAAAGCGCTGACCACGTTCGACATCATAGCATGTATTTCTTCGTCAACTAAGGTGCGTTCATCGCTTTGTAACAACAAGCCCAATGCGATACTCTTTTTGTGTTCCGCTTCTAATCCACCGCCAGTATACACATCAAAGATGTAAAACGATTTTAATATTTTGGGATCAATCATGTCACGTACCACAGCCTCTATAGAAGCCGCAGTCACGGTTTCTTCCACTAACAGTGACAAATCACGGCGGATTTGAGGGTATTTAGAAATGGATTGGTAAGAAGTTTGCGGTACTTGGGGTAGTGCGGATACCATGAGTTCAAATACAATTGTTTCAGCTTCTATGTCAAAGCAGTCTAATAAACGAGGATGCAAAGCACCGATCCAACCTATGGCTTGTGTGCCGCACATGATTTGTGCGGTTTTGCCAGGGTGTAATGCGTCGTGTTCGCCGGTAACAAAATGGATATTAGGAAGTTTCAAGTCTGCAAATAGCGCCTCAAGATCCCCTTTCATATCAAAAAAATCATAGGATGCAGCGGTCTCGGACCAATTGTATTGGCTGTGTGTGCCAACCATCAAGCCTGCAAATGCTAACTTTTCTTCAATTTGTTCGCCGTTTAATAAAAATATCTTGCCGGTTTCGCATAATTTCAAGGCGGCATGTTGGCGATGAAGGTTGTGAACCATGGCAGCTAATAATCCTGGCCACAGCCCTACGCGCATCATAGAGAGCTCGGTAGAAATAGGGTTGAGCAAGGTTTTACCGGGTAGATTGGGATACACGGCTTGTTGAAGTTGTGGATCAACAAAACTATAAGAAATGGTTTCTTGATAACCACGATGCGCCAGAAATTGCATGGCTGCTGTGGTGAGGATATCGAGTCGATCAACCGTTCGTGCTTGTGCACTGGAGCGAATGGTAAGCGTAGGAATTTTGTCATATCCATTGATGCGAATGACCTCTTCAACCAAATCCACTTCTGCATGGATATCAAACCGATAAGTAGGCACAGTCACTTTCCAGCTGTCGTCATGCACCAGCACAGACATGCCTAAATGCTCTAAAATGCGCTGGATGGTTGTGAGGTCAATTTCCATCCCAGATAAGCGTGCAACTGATTTTGGGTTGAATGAGATAGTGGTGGGTTGACAAGAAAAATGCTCAGCACTGCGTTGCACGATGGGGCCAATTTGACCTCTCACAATGCTGTGCAATAAAGCGGTTGCTGTGTCGATGGCTTGGATACCTAAATTGGGATCCACACCGCGTTCAAAGCGATGTGACGCATCGGTTGCCAAACCAAAACGCCGCGCTTCGCCTGATATGGCTTGTGGTTCAAAAAAGGCTGACTCAAGCCATATATCTACTGTATCAGCTTGCACCCCACTGTGGGCACCACCCATAATGCCAGCGAGTGCTAAGGGTTTTTGGTCGTCGGCAATGACCAGGGTTTGTTCATCTAATATGAGATCTTGACCATTCAATAATGAAAGTGCTTCGCCTTGCTTTGCTTTACGCACGTGTAGGGCACCTGAGATTTGGCGTAAATCAAAGGCATGCATGGGTTGCCCCAATTCGATCATGACATAATTCAAGACATCCACAACGGGATGGATGGCGCGGATGTCGGCACGGCGTAAACGCTCAATGATGTCGATCGGGGTGTTGGCATGTGGGTTGATACCGGTTATGACACGTCCCACATAACGCGGACAAGTTTGCAGATCCTCTAAGTGAACCGTGCAAACTGCATCGGTACTAGGCGTAATTTTGGGGGTCGAAATGGGCGCTAAAGGTAGCTGATTTAATGCGGCGAGATCGCGCGCCACGCCTAAAATGCTCAAGCAATCAGCACGATTAGGGGTGAGATCCAGATCTAAAATATGATCATCTAAGGTCAAATAGGTGCGTAAATCTTGCCCCAAGGGGGCATCCTGTGCAAGCTCTAAAATACCCTCGAGCGTTGAAATCAAGCCTAATTCATCAGCAGAGCACAGCATGCCCTGTGACAGTTCCCCGCGCAGTTTTGTTTCTTTTATAACCATCCCATCGGGCAGATGAGCGCCAATTTTAGCCAACGCCACCATCAAGCCCGGCCGTACATTGGATGCGCCACAGACGACGGATAAGCGCTCGCCTTCTCCGGCATCCACTTCACAGAGGGTGAGGCGGTCTGCCTGCGGATGCGGTGTGGTATGGAGTACTTTGGCAACAACGACTTGATCAAATGTGCCAGCAGCAGGTGTTATCGCATCTACTTCCAGGCCAGCCATGGTTAATTGACTCGCCAACTCTTGCGTTGACAAAGGAGGGTTTATCCACTCTCGGAGCCATGTTTCACTGATTTTCATGTGGGTACTCTGTTTTTTATAAGGAATCATCGTTTTATCCCCTCTCCCCTTGAGGGAGAGGGTTAGGGTGAGGGGTGATAAAAACAAAATAGTTTTTTGTGATGCTTTATTTATCCCTCATCCGCCCTTTGGGCAACTTCTCCCAGGGGGAGAAGGAATTTTTAAAATTGATTTAAAAAATTCACATCATTTTCAAACATCAACCGTAGATCATCGATGGTATAATAAAGCATCGCGATTCTATCTATCCCCATGCCAAATGCCCAACCTTGATAGGTATCCGTAGGGATATTTACTGCTTGTAAAACATTGGGATGAACCATCCCACAGCCACCTACTTCAATCCATCCGGTAAATTTGCATGTTCTACAGCCTTGACCAGAACACTGCGTGCATTCTATGTCCATTTCAGCTGATGGTTCGGTAAATGGGAAATACGATGGTCGAAAGCGAATACCCAATTTACGATCAAATAATTCAGAAAAAAGCTGTTGTAACACGCCCTTTAAACTGGCCAAGTTCGCATCTTTGTCCACCAATAAGCCTTCTACTTGATGGAACATCGGTGTGTGGGTCAGATCGGAGTCACAGCGATAAACACGTCCGGGCGCAATCAACCGCAAGGGAGGCTGACGTTGTTCCATGATACGAATTTGCACGGGCGAGGTATGCGTGCGTAGTAACGTGCCATCCCCAAAATAAAAAGTATCATGCATGGCACGTGCAGGATGATGTGCTGGGATATTGAGGGCGGTAAAATTGTAATAATCTGTTTCTATTTCCGGTCCATCCACAATATCAAAACCCAAACGCGCAAAATAATCGTTGATACGTTGTTTGATTTGTGACACGGGGTGGCGTGAGCCTAATGTTTGTGAGCGTCCAGGTAACGTGACGTCAATTTTTTCTGCTTGCAGCTTGGTTTGCAATGCCTGTTCTTTCAGATCCGCCAGTTTTGTTTCAATACGGTCATTAATATCGCGTTTTACTTGATTCACAATTTGACCAATCAAGGGCTTTTCTTCCGCAGACAAATGGACAACTTGTTTCAATACTTCGGTCAATTGACCTTTTTTTCCAAGAAAATCAACCCGTATGGCCTGCAGGGCAGTCAAATCATTGACTGCCTCGATGGCCGTAAAGGCTGATGCTTGTAATCGCTCGATTTCTTGTTTCACGAATCAAGCCAATGCTGCTTTCGCTTGTTGCACAACGGCTGCAAAAGCATGTTTGTCATGAACCGCCATATCAGCAAGGACTTTTCGATCCAATTCTATGCCGGCTTTTTTCAAACCATTGATCAACAGGCTATAGGTGATATCACAAACACGCGCTTCTGCATTGATACGCACAATCCAGAGTGCACGGAACTGACGCTTCTTCTGACGTCGGTCGCGGTAAGCATATTGTCCGGATTTGATAACGGCCTGTTTGGCCATACGGTACGTACGCGAACGGGCACCATAATAACCTTTTGCTTGTTTTAATACTTTTTTATGACGCGCTTTGGCGGTCACACCACGTTTCACTCTAGGCATAATTCACTCTCCTTAACTGCCTTGCAACATACGCTTAGCTAAGCGTGCGTCACAAAGTTTTAATCGACCAGAAGACACTCGCAAGTGCCGCTTTTGTTTAGTAGATTTTTTAGTCAGGATGTGATTTCGATAAGCGCCTCGACGTTTGATCGCACCACTGGCTGTTTTACGGAAGCGCTTACAGGCACCTCTGTGTGATTTTAATTTAGGCATAACATTGTAACTCCGCATTGAGAAAACTTAGTACGGTGAGCGTCTCATCTTGTTTCATCCGAGCCACGACCGTTAGGGCGCGGAGCAATTTCTGCTTCCTGACGGTCGCGGCTCGGATTTCTAGTCAAAATTAGGTGCTAACGTACTAGATTTTCCTAAGATTGTTTTTTCTTCGGTGCTAATACCATCAATAATTGGCGACCTTCTCGTTTCGGATGCTGCTCAATTACTGCAAATTCTGTAGTATCTTGCTGCAAGCGTTCGAGAATCTTCATACCAAGTTCTTGATGAGCCACTTCACGTCCGCGAAATCGCAGTGTGATTTTGACTTTATCACCATGTTTTAGGAATCGTAGCAGGTTGCGTAGCTTGACCTGATAATCCCCATCTTCCGTCGTAGGACGAAATTTTAATTCTTTGATTTGAATTTGCTTTTGCTTTTTACGAGCTTCAGCTTGTTTCTTACTCACTTCAAAGAGATATTTTCCATAATCCATAACGCGACATACTGGCGGCTTAGCGCTTGGTGAAATTTCAACCAAATCACAGCCACTTTCTTCTGCTGCACGCAGTGCTTCGCGGGTAGACACTATTCCGGCTTGATTGCCATCCACATCAATTAAACGTACCTCTGGCACATTAATTTGTTCATTAATCCGTGCGCGATCACCATCACGCTTAGTTGATGCACTAATAGTTCAATCCTCCATTTATACTCGGTCCTGTTGACATACTTCGCTCGTTATATTCACGACTTGTCAGCTGGGCTTCGCTTTTTCGATAAAATTTCCTGGCGCATCTTATCACAAACTGATTCGATAGTCACCATGCCTAGATCATCACCTGAACGTGTACGCCAGGTGGCCTGTTTTGCTTCCATTTCTTTATCGCCAATTATGAGCATATACGGCACATTTACAAGCGTATGTTCGCGAATTTTAAATCCAATTTTTTCATTTCTCAAGTCTATTGCAGCACGAATTCCCGAATTTTGTAAGAGCTGTTGTACTGATTTGGCATAATCATTATGTTTTTCACTGATGGTGAGGACAATAATTTGTGTGGGTGCTAACCATAATGGGAAATGTCCTGCAAAATGCTCGATTATAATGCCAATAAAGCGTTCGAAGCTACCTAAGACTGCACGGTGGATCATGACGGGATGCTGTTTGCTCCCGTCTTCGGTGACATAAAGCGCGCCTAAGCGTTCTGGCGTAGAGAAATCGACTTGAATCGTTCCGCATTGCCAAATGCGTCCCAGACTATCTGCCAAGGAGCATTCAATTTTAGGACCATAAAAGGCACCTTCACCGGGCGCATCGATCCAAGAGATCTCTTTTGCTTCCATGGCGCTTTGTAATGCTAATTCTGCGCTATCCCAGATCTCATCCGATCCCACGCGCAATTCCGGGCGCAGTGCTAGGCGATAGGTAATGTGATCAAAGCCAAAATCGGCATAAATAGTTTGCACCAAATCTAAAATTTGGCGTACTTCCACTTGAATTTGTTCTTTGGTGCAGAAAATATGAGCGTCATCTTGGGTGAAGCCACGTACGCGCATCAATCCGTGCAACGCGCCAGAAGGTTCGCTGCGATGGCATGATCCGAATTCTGCCAAACGTAGGGGTAAATCTCGGTAGCTTTTCATCCCTTGATTGAAAATTTGCACATGACAAGGACAATTCATCGGTTTGACAGCATATTGCCGGTTCTCAGTTTCAGTGAGAAACATTTGTTCGCGGAAATTTTCCCAGTGACCTGATTTTTCCCAAAGAATTTTATCAACTAATTGCGGTGTTCTAACTTCTTGATAGCCACTTACTGCTAATTTTGCACGGATATATTGTTCTATTTCTTGGTAAATGATCCAGCCATTGGGATGCCAAAAAACCATACCAGGTGCGAGATCTTGAAAATGAAAGAGCTCTAAAGTTTTGCCTAGTTTGCGATGGTCGCGTTTTTCGGCTTCTTCTAAGCGATGGAGATAAGCAGCAAGCGCATCTTTATCCTGCCAAGCAGTGCCATAAATGCGTTGTAACATTTCATTATTGGCATCTCCACGCCAATACGCTCCGGCCAATTTGGTTAATTTAAAGGCTTTTAATTTGCCGGTGCTCGGAACGTGTGGACCCCGGCACAAATCTTCAAAATCTCCTTGGCGATATAAAGATAACACTTCGCTTTCGGGCAAGTCTTGAATGATTTTTGCCTTATAGGTTTCACCGAGACTGAGAAAATAAGCAATTGCGTCGTTGCGTGGCAATTCACGCCGTGTAATAGGAAAATTTGTCTGGGCTAATTTCGTCATGGTAGCTTCTATTTGCGCCAAATCTTCGGGCGTAAAGGGGCGATCATATGCGAAATCGTAAAAGAACCCATCTTCAATCACTGGTCCAATGGTCACTTGTGCAGTGGGAAATAATAATTTGACCGCTTGCGCCAGCAAATGTGCTGTAGAATGACGAATGACTTCCAAGCTTTCTGCTTCGTCTTTAGCCGTGATGATGGCCAATGTGCAATCATGTGTCAAAGAGTGAGAGAGATCCACCATCCGGTTATCGACTTTTGCTGCCAAAGCCGCTTTCGCCAAGCTAGGACTGATAGACTGTGCGACATCATAGGCGCTGACTGCATGATCAAATATCTTTATTTGGCCATTGGTAAGTGTGATGTTGGGCATGGTGTTCGCTTCTCGAAAGAATAATGATTGGTAGGCACGAGTGGGATCGAACCACCGACCACCACCATGTCAAGGTGGTGCTCTACCACTGAGCTACGTGCCTATATGTGCCTATAAATGAAAGCCAGGCAGTATAGTACGGTTTTTGTTTGGTCGTCAAGAGGGATTTGTGGCCTATACCGGATTGCCTATCAAAAATGTAGAAAGGCTGGAATCTGTGGGTCAAATTCCAGCCCTGTGGCGAGGTTTACAGCTATGTTACCACTGTTCCGTCGTGATTTGATAAACGCTCCATCTTTATCAAATCATTCCTTGATTGGACTTTATGAAAACCAAGTTTTCACCAGGATTTCAAACGGAGAGTTTAACGGTAAGTCAGATAATGTCAATTAATAATTTCGAATGGAAACAATAAGTTTCTATATTGCTAGGAATAGCACAATTGATTACACTGTGCAGCACGCGCTGGATCGTTGAGAGAACGTGAGTCCCTGATGTCTAAAATAGAAAAAAATGATTTAAACCAGCGGTTTGCTTTGAGATTACGTGATGCGCTGTTGGCCAAGGGGTATCGCTCTTCGCGGTCACCTTCTGGTGTGCATATCCAGAAATTTGCAGAGTTGACGGGGTATTCTTTACAGATTTGTCGTAAATACTTACGTGGGCAATCCATTCCAGAGTCACAAAAATTAGTCGAAATTGCTGCACAATTAGATGTTTCTCCGGGATGGTTGTTGTTCGGAGATTGTCATGGCCATCGGCATGCAGAAACGAATAAAATCACGATAAACAAAGATCTCCTCCATTACATCTATGTACATGTTTTTGGTTTGTATCAACCCCAGATCGAACAAGCCGAATTTTCCTCACAGTTCTTTATGACCTTAACGCAGGACGTTAGTCATATTTCGGATAATGTGGAACAATCCAAAAAAATCATCGATTTAGCCATTTATTGCGCTCGCTCAAAAAAGCAGTAAGTTATTTCGCTCACGATCCTTAAGAGATCGCTTCGTTACGTATCGGGATCGTAGCCTGCATGCAGCGCAGCGGAATCCGGGATTAGTGCCACGATTTTCCGGATTTCGCTGCGCTTCATCCAGGCTACGATGACATGTTATCAAGCCCAAAATAAAAACTTTGTTCTAAATAAAAGACAAATTTTATTAATTTTTAGGCAAGCTCTGCTATACTCTTCTATATTCTAGATCTGTCGATTTGAAAGGCATCCTTCATGCTTGCGAAACACGTTATTTTGGCGATTCTGACCGCGGCGATTTGGGGTTGTAATTTCATTTTTATTACGATGGCTTTAACAGATTTACCGCCTTATCTACTGTGTGTTCTGCGCTTTTTCTTTTCGTGTTTTCCAGTCATATTTTTTTTACCAAAACCCAAAGCGAAATGTACATTGATTTTGGGTTATGGTTTGCTGATGTTTGGCGTCCAGTTTGCATGCTTATTCGCAGGCTTACATGCGGGTATGCCGCCTGGGTTGACTTCGTTGGTGTTCCAATCACAAGTATTTTTTAGTCTATTTTTGGCCGCGCTTTTTTTAGACGAGACCCCCAGTCCTTTACAATTTCTTGGGGCAGTGGTCTCTTTTATAGGGTTGGCTGTTGTGTGGATGAATTACACGGATGCTGCGTCGTGGGTGGGTTTTATTCTTATTATTGGTGCAGCAGCGGCGATGGGCGGTGGTAATTTATTTTCCCGTAAATTGTCACATGTCGAGCCTTACGCATTAGTTGCTTGGGGGAGTATGGTGTCTTTGCCCTTGCTGATCCCTATGAGTTTGTATTTAGAAGGTCCCGATCTGATCATCCATAGTCTGACACATGTTTCTTGGTCTACTGTGGGCGCATTGGCTTTTATTGTGTATATTTCCACTTGGATCGGTTATGGTGCTTGGAATAAGCTGCTGAAGGAATACTCCATTGCAGCGGTGATCCCGTTCACGTTACTTGTCCCTGTTTTTGGTATTCTCTGTGCACATATATTTTTTGACGAACCTGTTCAACAATGGAAGCTGACAGCGGCATGGTTGATCATTTGTGGACTCGCTATTAATGTGCTAGGCAGTCGCCTCAAAGTGCGTCGCCAAAGAAAATTGGCTGCACAAGAAGAAGCGAATGTAATCACTGAATTTGAAGTACCTTCACGTGTCATCAATTAGTATTTTCGGCTGCAAACCGAGCTAATTTGCTCAAATTTCAGCTTGAATTCGTTATATAGAGCTGGCTATTCGCCTCATTCAAGTTAAAATTTGAGCAAATTATCTCAATTTTCGCTTCTAAAAACTAATTGATGACACGCCCTAATTGTTTTGTAACGTTCCATTCCTCGTCTTTGTGTGTCGTAGTCAGTAGCCCGCCATTTGCAATTTCATCAGATACTGCTACCATAAAATGGAGGCGTAACACTTACTCCAAGGAGAGCAGCATGGCTCGAGTAGCAAAAGTAACGGCAAAAAAAGCCCCGATAAAACAGGTCACCTCTGCGGCCATACGTGATTGGAAGTGGTTGTTAGGATTAGGGCTGTTATTTGTTGTTTTTGGATTTTTGGGATTGAGTTCAGTGGTTGCTGCGACGCTTATCAGCATTGTATTCATTGGTTTTTTATTTTTTATAGCGGGTGTTCTCCAGTTTGTGGATGTATCGAGAAGTAAAAAATGGAAGCCTGCTGTTTGGCATGGCCTGATTGCGCTGATGTATTTTCTAGGTGGGAGCTTCCTCATTTGGGATCCTGTGCTTGCTTCTACTGTTATCACTGCATTGATGGGGTGGACGTTGATCGCCATCGGAATGATTCGTTTGGTCATGGCCCTGTCATTGCATGGGACACCAGGTTGGATATTTACATTGATTGCCAGTGTGGCCGCCATCGTGCTCGGGGGTATTATTCTCATGCAGTGGCCATTGTCTAGCTTGTGGGTCATCGGTATGTTTATTTCCATTGAATTACTACTCAATGGATTGAGTTATATCATCATAGCGGTATCAATGCGCAATGCTTTGCGATAGAGATATACTTGTCACTAATGAGTTTTCGGTAGCGAAGCATGGTAGCCCGGGTGAAACGTAGTGTCACCAGGGCTACCATGAATGATCGGTCCCTTATGTTCAGGCCATCCTTGCACAAAAAATGCATTTATTATATAATCAAAGCCTATTTTTTGAGCAGTAGTTATGGGTTGAAACGATGCAAGACAGAGTAGACGATCCTTATCGAGAACATCTTATCCACATCTTAACTCAGATTAAAACGCTGGTTGAGACCCGAGCGGACCAGACTGCAGATCTTGCTCAACGTTTCTACATAGATGCTTTGACTGATTTGCTGGATAAAACCTGCAAACATATTCCCAAACTTTTTACAAAATTACGCACGTTCCAAAAAGAAAGCCTCGCCTATGCATTAGTGGAAAATTATGAATTGATTCATCTGAATCATGAACGGCGGCTTACTTTTGCCACGGGATTAGCAAAAGGTGCTCCGCTCACAGTCGCCGCGATTGCACAATTTTATAGGTCGAATGCTTCGCGGCGCGAGCAAGTAACCTGTCAGCATGCTATTTTCCTATACAACGATGGTTTGTATCACTATGATTGTGGCGTTCCGAACAGGCCAGTATTAACAGAAATTACGCTTGATTATAACTATGCTCCGCTTGCGCTCAATGAGGAACAATTGGTAGAAGCAAAAAAAATACGATTGGATGCTTACCGGAAATTAAAAGCAGAGGCGAAAAGTTTGCTCCAGGATCGGATCCATTGGGCGACGCTAGATGCGCGAGAATGCATGGAGATTTTGAGAATACCTCGCGTAACGAAAAACTATGCGCTGCGGCATCATAATATTAATTTGCTTGCGGCGTTTTTGCCAGGCATTATTCGGTTGTTAGGGGATGCAGAGCGTGAATGGCGCGATGCCAAAAAAATAGCGGTGGGGCAGGGTGCACAAGGGGCATTCCTGTTGATCGCAGGGATTGCTGTGCAAACCGCGATGGCGACTCTCTTTCGTTCTTTATTTAGCAGTACGCCAGTTGTATTGGCTAATATTCTGATTGTGATGAAATTTGCTTTGATTTTAGGGACTTTGTTTCTTGCTGCAAGCCTGGGTTTTGCTTTGTATTGCTATGTTCAAGAAAATACTTATCGTCGTATGGCAATGGATATCGCGCAGGTCAATTATGCAAAAGAGTACCCCTCTCCACGAGGTGTTTTTCATCGAGATATACGGTATGAGGTTAACAAGCCTTTGGCGACTTTTTTCCAAGATCATCGCCCTGCATTAGATCCGGCTTTCCTTCCTGCCCTCGCTCTATAGCCTATTATTTAAAAAGTAATTGATAATCATTCTCATTTAAGCTAGGATACGCAAAAAATACGCCAAGCGTTTTATTTTTAGCGAGGATGTTGTACATGCCTTATCCTACATATGATCGATGGAAACCTACTGTCATAAGAGTATCTGCCTGGATATTAGCTATCAGTGCCAGTATGATCTTGGGCTTACTCAGTTTTAGCGGTATGTTGGCTATCTGCCCGGCTTTAACCCTAGCGTATGCCGCATTTCTCTTTGCGATTGTGATCGAAGGAGAAATTTACCTACAGAATATTCTCAGCGCGCTCTTCAAATTAACCGATCCAAAAGTTTACGAAAATCAATTGACGGCGTTATATATAGTAGAAAAATTGGTTGATTTCGATAAAAATCGCGATTTGCTTTTAACGCGTGAACCTAATGAGGAAGATAAAAAGCAAGTATGCGAACACAATCAAGTTGTGCTGTTCCGTAAAGAAGATCATGTTGAAATAGGCTTTCGAAACCTAGGCGGAGAATATGAACAAAAAGTGGTGGATCCAGCTCACAGCCGCTTTTTAAACCATTATTCCCCAGAAACACAATTTATGGAAATCCCGGGGCATCATGAGCACATTCAAGCGATTTTACAGCAATGGTATCCCACGCTTCCTGCCAGACCCCAATACGAATATCCTCTCTTTATGAAAGCGTACGTCTCACAATGCCAATATGTGCGGAGCTTGAATTGTTATTCGCATACCCGGCCTGATAACCAGATAAATCAAAAAGAATTGGCGGATATGACTGCGCATTTGGATAAGTTGGATGGGGATGTTTCTGAGCTTTTGTTTCATGGTGCGCCGGCTCAAGTACCGCAAACAGATAATCCGTCTTTCACTTTTACTTGGGAACCAACAAAAAAATCTCATGATTTAGATTTTAAAACTATGACGTTTGAACTTACCCCGGTGTTAAAGGGGGTGACCTTTGCGAATAAAAGTCAGAACACCAAAGTATCTGGTTTAGAGGATTTTTATAAGCCAAAACCGACTTTTTTAGACACAGTCAAAAGTTTACCAGAGGACTGTCCTTTATTAGTACAATTGAGTAATCAAACTTATGATTTCCATCATCGTAAACTAGCTCAATGGATCAGTGTTGATGATCGAGAGGCTTGGAAGCAGAAGTTAGCTACGCATACGCTTTATTCACGTCTTGCATTGCTGGTGAGTGCTTTGTCTGGCTTGGTTATGGGAATAGGGACGACTTATTTAATTATGGAATCTATTGCTGCGATTCCGTGGTTGGCAGCTTTGCCATTGGGGCTTTTCCCTCCTATGATTGGACCGTTGGCATTGATAGCGGGTATTGCGTATGGATTATTAATTTATAATTCTCTGACAGATATTTTATTGGATAATCCTTTCAAAAAGTTTATGGACAGAGTACGTGCCAATTCACAAAATATTACTTTTAAAAAAGGCTTGATATTGGCTCTGACGTTTGTGTTATTTTTGGTTACCGTTTTTCTTGCGATTTGTGCAGCAGGAACGTGGCTGACCGTTTTTCATAAAACCAAACCCTTGTTTACCTGGATTAGTCATATTCCTAACGTGCTTTTAAATGTCATTATCCCTATTTTGATTGGTATTTCCATGCTGCCATTCAGTATCCAGAGTATTACCAATACGTTAGAGAATTTGGAAGGGAATCCCACGGTGGATGCGATGGTTGCAGCCCTGAATCCTGCTAATTGGCGTGCCCCTACTTGGCGGTTTCCGCGTACGTTTGCAGAAGCTTCTGCAGCAGCTTCTGACGCAGTTTGGAAGAAATGGGTGCCTGATTTTCTGGGGGTGACAGGGGAAGAATTTGCTAATGAAACGCCTATGCAACGGCGTAATCCCTACCGTATTTTATATCGGTTATTTTTTGAACCATTGCGCGCTCTGATTTTCATTGGTCATTTGATCAGTGCAGGCGCGACCTCTGATCAAATTGAAGGGGTGCCGGTCATTGTGTCGTTTATATTGAATTTTTTATTTGAATGCGCGGAAGATTGGGATTGGATTTGGGGACGTGAGCATGTAGACAATTTGAGTACGGTAGATTTATTAAAAGAACGCGCGCAAAAAACCGATGATCACAATCATGATAAAAATATCCCTATGCGCATTTTAAACTTTGTATTTGAACCTGTTTTAAAACGTGCGGCACAATGGGACAATGAGCATCGTCGTAAACCTAGCGAAGAAGATAATGTATCTATGCGTTATGAGCGCATCAAAAGTGGTAAAAAATATAAGCCACAAGCGGCGACAGCGCCGGATGTTCCGAGTTACCGCAAACAGGGTAATTTTAATTTATTCCTCTTCAAATCAGGCACGTATGAAGCGTCTTCGCCGTTGCGTGATCTTTGTTGCACAACAAATTTGCTGACTGTGATGGCGTAGGGTTGTCCCTAGCGTTTTCCCTCTCCCGAAAGGGAGAAGGTGCTCGACTATATTACACCAAACTCACCGGGGAAGTAGGCGTTCCGCGGTGGGCTTCATGTAGACTTTCTTGTATATCTTCTCGAGGTGCAAGTAGTGTCAAACTCGACGTTCCGTACCCTTTAGGTACTTCCACCCTTGGAGTAGCAGTAACCATTCTAGTTTTTTCTTCAAAAACGCGACAAACCTGTTCGATCGTGGTTTTTAATGCGTCGCTTACTAACGGATAACTATTAGATAAAGTTTTATTTGCCGCATCGATTTCTCTATTTGTTAACCATAACCATACTGTTGAATCATAAGGTTGGCTTGCTTGGTAACCACAAAGTAGTGCGCCAGCTGCGAAAACCAGACCTCCTAATAAGAAATTCAGTCCTCCACCAAGTATGATAAACAAACTGATGGCTGCAACCATTCCCACCACATTAACAATCGTTATTGCAATCAAAGCTTGATGAAAAAAACGAGCTGATGCTACAGCACGCTCATGTTCTTCTTTTACCTTTGCTCCCCAGTATCGAGCCAAGGCCGTCGTATGATCTCGTTGTTGATGGTAATTTTTAAGAATATTGCGTAATTCTGGTGTTAAAATGGAAGGTATCTGATGAGAGGGAATCTGGGTAAGGTTCAGGTGCGTGCTAATTTTATCTAAAAGAAACGTGTTATTTAAGTAACAGTCGTTCTGTTCAATGATAGTTTGTAGTAATTCAGGATGGTCTTTTGTACGGTGTATAATTTGCAAAAACAATATCGAAATCCGGTTATTATCTGGGGTTTCGGTTTGATTTATGTGTGTCGCAAAGAGATCCATTAAAAGATATACGGGACTTTTATAGGCTGGGTCATTTGATGGTAAGTTCATACAAATGGTGTTTTGCGCAGATTTTTCTATCTCTTTTAAAAAAGATAAATTGCTAGTCATGCTAGGGGTGAACATTCTTTTCAATAAAAAGAACATCAATGTATGATTGTTCAGAGGAGGGACGTTCGGCATCATATCTTTTAATAAAGTTGAAAGCACATCTCTTGCTGGAATAGAGGACTCTGTGGCAGAGCGAACGGGGAAATAACAAATCGCAGGATTTAAAGAAGGTGATTTTAAGCTAATATACCAATTCCTAGCATCGTCTTTGTCATAAACGAAATGAAATAGGCAAGGTTCTGTGGGGGGCGCTAACTCTATCCATCTATATTGATATGGCTGGGCTTGAACCTGTTCTATAGTGGGAAGCACTACTCTTGAAAATTGAATATTGATATATCCGGGATTTTGGATTGCAATTCTCTGATTTTGATGCGCTCCAACCGCTTCATTTAGGATGGCACCTTGACTGCGTATAAAATGCATTATCTATGACTCATTGACTCATTTTAAAAATTGATTGCAAATTATACATAGTTTTGTGTTTTATATCAATGAGGCTTTGGTTTAGAGGGTACTGGAGTTTGGCCAAACTCCAGAATGATAGAAAGTTAAGGAAAATACTCGTCTTCGTTCGCTACTTTTTGGTGAGGGCTTTCAGTGTGGCCAAATGTGATTGGGCCAGTGCTTTGGATTTGGTGGGGTCGCGATGATCTTTGCCATGCCATTCTAAGTGATCAGCAGGTAATTCTTGTAAAAACCGACTGGCAGTGGCTATTTGCGCAACCCCAGCGCTACGGCGTTGGCGTGCCAAGCTCATCGTTAACACTTGCTTGGCGCGTGTGATGCCTACATAGGCCAAACGTCGTTCTTCTTCTATTTGATCTGTTTCGATGCTGACCCTATGTGGGAGCATGCCTTCTTCCATGCTGACCAAATAGACACAAGGAAACTCTAATCCTTTGGCGGCATGCAATGTCATCAGTTGCACGCCTTGTTCTTCGTCAGCGTCTTGCCCGTCCAATCGATCAATTAAGATCATAGTAGATAGTGCATCAGCCAGCGTGGCGTCTTGTTTTTTTTGGATGAGGCTACCTACCCAATCGAGCAATTGCCATACGTTTTCCATGCGTTTTTGTGCTTGCTGTGGTTGATCGCTGCTGGCATAGAGATGTGATTCATACGCGACGGTTTCTAAGAGCTCACGTAAGATGGTCGGGACAGGCGTCGCCTCGGTATGCAAACGTTGTTGGCAATGTAAAATGATTTGTTTGAATTGACTTAAAAGAACCCGCGGTTTTTCTGCTAAATATTCAGTCAAGCCTAAATGATCTGCAGATTGAAATAAAGATTGGCCACAGACTTTGGCATAAGCGCCTAAACTGGTTAAGGTTGCAGCGCCGATCCCGCGTTTGGGGGTGGTGATGGCGCGGATAAACGCGGCGTCGTCCGCTGGATTACACAGCAACTTCAGATAGGCTAAGCAATCTTTGATTTCACTGCGTGCAAACCAGGATTGTCCACCACTGATGTGATAAGAGATCCCTTGTGCGCGAAGGATGGTTTCAAAGATGCGTGCTTGATGGTTGCCACGATAGAGAATGGCATAATCTTGCAAAGGACGACCTTGGCGTAATTTATGGCTGATTAGATCGGCAATGACCAATTCCGCTTCATCTTGCTCATCGCGACAAACGAGCACACGAATTTCTTCACCTGGGCCATATTCAGACCAGAGTTTTTTAGGAAACGGTTTGGGATTATGTGCGATCAAATGATTGGCGAGATGTAAAATTTTTCCGGTGGATCGATAGTTTTGTTCTAGTGTGATGATCTTTAATTGCGGAAAATCATGTTGTAAATGTTGTAGATTTTCTGGTTTGGCGCCGCGCCAGGCATAAATGGACTGATCATCATCTCCCACTGCTGTAAAGCGAGCGCGATCGCCAACCAAAGCACGTAGCAATAAATATTGACTGCTATTCGAATCTTGATATTCGTCGACCAATATATGGCGAAATTTTTGTTGCCAGAAGAGCATGAGATCGGCGTTTTTCTGAAATAGCCATACTGGCAGGGCAATCAAATCATCGAAATCCACGGCATTATAAGCACGCAGCGTTGTTTGGTATTGTTGGTACAATTGTTTGGAGACCATGAGATGTTCTGAATTTGGGACGTCATCTGGTGTGAGGAGATCGGATTTCCACCTAGAAATTTGTTGCTGAATTTGTTCTAATTCGTTTCGATCTTGACCGCGATTCTCTGAAACAAGAGAGCGTAACACTTGTAAGCTGTCTTCGGCATCAAAGATAGAAAATTGAGGCGTGAGCCCGCAGTGGGGTGCGGATTGTTTTAAAATCATATGACCTAATGAGTGAAAGGTCGTGATCACAATGCCGCGCCGTTGTGGTGCAGGGAGTAGAGCGTGTAAGCGCTGTTGCATTTCACGAGCGGCTTTGTTGGTAAACGTGACGGCACATATATTAGCGGCGCTATATTGGCAATGAGTGATAAGATAAGCGATTTTTTCCGTGATAACCCGCGTTTTACCGCTGCCAGCGCCAGCCAAAACCAATAATGGGCCATCGATATAACGAACGGCGGCGTTTTGCTGCTCATTTAGCATGTGTTTTAAACCGCTTCTATGCGTCCGTAATCATCTTCGAAACGCACAATATCGTCTTCCCCTAAATATTGTCCTGATTGAACTTCAATCATGACCAAATCGATGATACCTGGATTACTCAGGCGATGCTTGTGTCCGGCTGGAATATAAGTTGAGGCGTTGGTGGCGATTAAAAAAGCATCGTCGCCGTTGATCACTTCGGCTGTACCACTAACCACTATCCAGTGTTCAGATCGATGATGGTGCATTTGTAAGCTCAAACTTGCTTTGGGTTTGACAACGATGCGTTTGATTTTAAAATGAGGGCTTTCTTCTAGTATCGTATACGTTCCCCACGGGCGATAGACCGTGCGATGAATTTTGTGGGAGTCGTGATCATCTTTTTTTAATTTCGCATAAATATGTTTCACATCTTGTGCACGAGTTTGATCTGCAACCAAAAGAGCATCGGGCGTATCCACTATCAAGATATTTTCTAAACCAATTGCACCAACCAAACGCGTATCACTCGAGATGGTACAATTGGTGACATCATGTAAGCATGTTTGCCCTGTGATGCGATTGCCTTGGGCATCTGGCGTAACCAGTTCTCCTAACACCGTCCAAGATCCAACGTCAGTCCAGCCCATATCGGAAGCAACGACCGATACGGTTTTGGCTTTTTCCATGACCGCATAGTCAAGAGAATCCTCTTGAATGAGACCAAAGCTTTCTTCATGCAACACAATCTGCTGTGTGGTATCGAATTGGAGGGTACGGGAAGCAGTAAAGCAGGTTTTGGCTGCTGCCAAAATGTCTGAACAGTAGGTTTCCATCGCAGATAAAATAGCCTCTGCTGTGAATAGAAACATGCCGGAATTCCATAAAAAACGTCCCGTGGCTAAGTAGGTTTGGGCAAGTTCCAAACTGGGTTTTTCTACAAAACGAATGACTTGGTTTCCGTTTGCTTCGATATAACCGTAACCGGTATTGGGTTCATGTGGCGTGATGCCAAACGTGACCAATTGACCTGTTGCAGCCAAATCCAGAGCCTTCTGCACAGCGTTTTGGAAAGCTTCTTGATTGACAATAAGGTGATCTGCGGCGAGCACCAGCATGATGGCCTCATTGCCATAAGTTTTTTGGACATGCAAAGCGGAGATAGCAATCGCAGCGGCGGTATTTCGACCAAATGGTTCTAAAATAAACGTAGTGGGAAGGGCTGTTGGGTTGATGCTAGCAAATTCTTCTTCAATCTTAAAATACAATTCTCGATTGGTGACAGTCAGAATTTCAGCGACATGTGGCAAAGTTGCGCCGCGTAAAAAAGCTTTTTGTAGCAAGCTTTGGCCATCATCAAGCCGAATGAAAGGTTTGGGATGCAAAGCCCTAGAAACCGGCCATAACCGCGAACCCGCGCCGCCACAAAGTATGGTTGGAATTAAATGCATGGTCGCTCCATAAATCAATAGCCACCATGATAGCGTAAATGGTGGCTAGGATCAAAGGGGCCCCCCGTCTGATTTACGGTCGGTAGCCACTTCAAACCTTGATTAAGCTAACGCTGTATCAAGGCTACGGTTCTTTTTGTGTCAGCCATGACTCTGTTATACTCACCCCTTTTAACTGATTGATGATGATTACTATGCCTGCTACCAATAGTTTACAACGTTTTTTATTTGCACATGCGGCCATCCGCGGTGATGTGATTCATTTGGATTCTGTGTATCAAACCATTATCCAGCAGCGCCCTTATCCGCCTAAAGTGAAACAATTATTGGGGGAAGCCCTGATGGCCTGTGTCTTACTGGTGGGTGGTATCAAATTTGAAGGGGAAGTGAGTTTGCAATTTCAGGGCGATCAGCGGTTGCCTTTGCTATTGGTGCAATGTGACCATCTGTTGCAGTTGCGCGGATTTGCTAATTTCAGCCCGGATTTATCAGATGAGATTTATACAGAAGCCTTTCTTCAAGGCAAAATGGTTATCAATCTGACGCCACATCAACAAACGCAAACTTATCAAAGTATCGTACCGCTGACTTCTGCTTCGATGAGTGACAACCTGATGCATTATTTTGCGCAATCGGAGCAGCTACCTACAAAGGTATGGCTTGCCATCAATGAGAAGCATGCTGCGGGGATCTTATTGCAATTGATGCCAGAGCAAGACAGTCTGCAACGCGAGCAATTTTGGGAATATGCTGTGCATATTGGTGCGACGATTACACCAGAAGAATTATTAACCTTAGATAATACAACTTTGTTGTATCGTCTGTACCACGAGACAGAATTGCGTTTATACCCCGAACGTAATATTCAATTCAAATGTCGTTGTTCACAGGAAAAAATGCAACAGGTGTTAACCATCTTAGGGGAGCAAGAGACCCAAGATTTATTAAAAGAAAAAGGGCAAGTCGATGTGAATTGCGAATTTTGTAATCTGAATTACACTTTCGATGCGATTGATGTTGCGTTGCTGTTTCGTAAGTAGTGCGGTTCTGTGGGTTTTGTCGCGAAAAGTTGCTGCGGAATGGTAAGCGGGGGTTTGATAATGTTATTCTCTTTCTTAAAATCTCAGTTAATTGCTAGGGTCTTATATGGACTCGACCGTATTGTCAAAGGTTGATCGTCATTTTGTTAAAAAAGGTTAAGATTGCAGTCTTATATCCGACATCTGGTAAGGCTCAATTATTTTATTAATTGAGTTTTATCCTCCCGTGCCCTGATGAAATTTGCACGCTTGCTCCTTATCTGTTGATCGGCATAAACAACTGCCATGACCCTAATCAGGTTCTTCAAGCGTTGGTCTTACCTGTTTAACATCACTTTGATGTTCCTTCGCAATTTGGTTGTTGTCATTACCTCACACTGTTATTTTGACCAATACGTAATTGGGCTCCCTAATGCTTCCATGATAATCTCACAAGGACTTGTTTTTGCTACAAATTCCGCGAACTTTTCACGACTCGTAATTCTCTTCTCAAGAACACCTTGATTGGCTTCATTAACTCCATACAATTGAAAAACATCTTTTGCCAAATCAATTGATAATCGTTTAATATTCATCTCCGACTCCTCCATTTTTTAATTTAATTGAATGTACAATCCAATTATGGCGCATTTTATGACGCCGATCTAAAAGATGGTCGAGTCCATTTCATTTGTTGACAATTCATCTAACGAAGCCCTACGTCCCGCGGCTTGTGTCCGCGGGATCCAGAAATCTTGAACAATGCGAAGACTGATTGCGCTGATAAAGTTCGAACTGGATCCCGCGGGACGTAGGGCTTTGAATTGTCAACAGCCCTAGTTCTTCGCCTGAATCTTTCGGATCTCGGGCGGGCACGGGCTCGATTGAATCAATGCGTATGCAACTCATCCCCTGCACACCACCAAGCCCCTTGTTCTGCTTGTGCAAATTGAAAAAAACTTCCGCGCATGGCTTGGAGGATTTTTTGTAAGCGGGGGAAATGTTGACTCAATTGTAAATATAATTCTGCTGAAGCGCGTTCTTGGCGTTCGCTGACAGTTAAATAGGCAGATTGCCCCATCTGACTATAATAATCAAGGGTCACATGCCGACGGTCTGCTAAACCAGGAAAGAGGCCGCAGACTAACAGACTTTTATCGCCCACGATTTTTAATTGCTCCACTTGGAGTTGGGTGGGTCCTTGCAATGCCGTCAAGCAATCCAAAGCAACTACGGATTCGATTAATTCAGGTGCTTGGGCGAAGCGCTGGAGTAGGAATACCAAATAACTTTCTGTATTTTCATTGAGATTTAAATGTGATGCCGCTTCCGCTTCTGTGACCAACGCATACCACTGGCTAATATCTGTTGGATGTAAAATCAAGTTTTTCATGCGGTATCCTCTTGATTTATGTCTTAGTGTAAGTGTAGCAAAGATTTCAAAGACTGCTTTTGAGTGGGCATGCGCGCTTTGCGCCCTTACTATTAGGCGCGTCTTTGCGAGGAGTGTTACGACGAAGATTCAGCGACCTTTAAGGGTGCAGGAATGACGGCATTTTTTAAATGATGCTGTACAAATATTTGTTCATTACTATGTGGGAACTTCGTAAAAATGGGGTATAATGATCGGTTTATAAACTAGAACCAACATTCTGAAGGTAAATATGATTGAACAAATTCGTAACGTTGCCATTATTGCGCACGTAGATCATGGCAAAACGACGTTAGTAGACAAATTATTGCAACAAACAGGTACCTTCAATGAACGCGCGCCTAAAATTGAGCGTGTCATGGATTCGAATGATTTGGAAAAGGAACGTGGCATTACGATTTTAGCGAAAAACACTTCCGTACATTGGCATGGCTATCAAATTAATATCGTGGACACCCCTGGGCATGCTGATTTTGGTGGGGAAGTGGAACGAATTTTATCGATGGTGGACAGCGTATTATTGCTGGTCGATGCGGTGGATGGCCCTATGCCACAAACGCGATTCGTGACGCAAAAAGCGTTTGCACGCGGTTTGAAACCCATTGTTGTGATTAATAAAATTGATCGCCCTGGTGCACGTCCGCATTGGGTGATGGATCAAGTGTTTGATCTGTTTGATAATTTGGGCGCTACGGATGAGCAATTAGATTTCCCAGTGGTGTACACGTCTGCGCTCAATGGTTATGCAAAATTGGATTTGAACGATGAAAGCCAAGATATGGGTCCTTTGCTGCAAACGGTGATTGATCGTGTTGCACCCCCTGATGTGGATTCCGAAGGCCCGTTTCAGATGCAAGTTTCGTCTTTGGATTATTCTTCTTATGTGGGTACCATCGGCATTGGTCGTGTGAGTCGAGGCCATGTGAAAGCAAAAGCGGCTGTGAAAATTATCGACAAAGATGGCAATGTGCGTTCCGGTCGTTTGTTGCAATTGCTTGGATTCAAAGGCTTGGATAGAGTAGAGATTGAAGAAGCGCGTGCTGGTGATATCATTGCCGTGACTGGGATAGATAATCTGCATATTTCTGATACTTTATGCGATCCTAATACGGTTGAAGCTTTGCCTGCTTTGATGGTGGATGAGCCGACAATTAGTATGACATTCCAGGTCAACAATTCTCCCTTCGCAGGCCAAGAAGGTAAATTTGTGACCAGTCGAAAAATTCGCGAGCGTTTGGAAACAGAATTATTGCATAATGTGGCGTTGCGGGTAGAAGATACCGAAGATCCAGATAAATTCCGCGTATCGGGTCGTGGAGAATTGCATTTATCGATTTTGATTGAAACCATGCGTCGTGAAGACTATGAATTAGCTATTTCCAAACCAGAAGTGATTGTGCGTGAGGAAAATGGCGAGCAATTAGAGCCGTATGAGCGCTTGACTGTCGACGTTGAAGAGGCGAATCAAGGCACGGTCATGGAAAAATTGGGAGAACGGCGCGGGGAATTGCAAAATATGGTTCCGGATGGAAAAGGTCGGGTTCGCCTAGACTACCAAATCCCTACGCGTGGTTTGATCGGATTCCATACGGAATTTTTATCTGCGACCTCTGGAACAGGGCTGATGTACCATGTGTATGATCATTATGGTCCTTTGGTCAAAGCTCGCATAGGCAAACGTAACAGTGGTGTATTAATCGCGAATAGCCAAGGGACCGCGCGCGGATTTGCTTTATTCAATCTCCAAGAACGTGGCCGTTTGTTTATTGAACCGCAAACCGCGTGTTATGAAGGGATGGTTGTTGGTATCCATGCACGAGAAAATGATTTGGTCGTGAATGTTACTAAAGAAAAACAACTCACCAATATGCGCGCATCAGGAACGGATGAAAATATCGTGTTGACGCCTCCGATAAAATTAAGTTTAGAGCAAGCACTAGAATTCATCGATGATGATGAATTAGTAGAAGTGACACCGAAGACCATCCGAATTCGTAAAAAAGAATTGAATGAAACGGATCGCAAACGGACGTCACGCTCTCAAACGGATTTGGATGGCTAGAGAACAAAGCAATGACCGAAAAAACATTCCAGCGCGTCATTTTATATGCGCGCCAAGAACGTGAAAATCAGGCCGTATTGGAAACTTTGCACCAAGTGGCTGCTCATTTGAGTCAGCGGCATACGGTCATGTTGGATCCTGATACCGCGCAAGGTTGTGATCTGGTATTGCCAGTATTGCCTCGCGCGGATCTCGACCCGAAGCGTGATTTGATCGTGGTGGTTGGCGGGGATGGTAGTATGTTGTCGGCAGCACAAATCGCGATCGAGCATCATATTCCAGTGACGGGGATCAATCGTGGTAATTTAGGTTTTTTGACAGATATTTCGCCGCATGATTTTACAGATCAATTGGATCAGGTTTTGCAAGGATCCTATCTGCAAGAAATACGTTCGCTGCTAACCATGTGTATTTATGAGGGTGAAACGCCCCTTTTTACCGCGCAAGCTCTGAATGATGTGGTATTGAGTCGCGGTAATGCGACGCGCTTGATTAAGTTTGATGTGTTCATCAATGATCAATTTGTCAGTCATTATTGCTCGGATGGTTTGATTCTGGCGACACCCACGGGATCCACCGCTTATGCTTTGTCAGCAGGCGGGCCCATTATGCACCCAGATTTGCATGCGATGGTGATGGTGCCTATGTTTTCGCATAGTTTTTCAGCGCGTCCTTTGGTGATTGACGATCGGTCTGAAGTGAGTTTGCATATCTCTGGGCAAAATGAAATGCCGTTACAAGTTTCTTGTGATGGACATCGTTCTTATGCGATCACCGCGGAGCAAAAATTGCAGATTAAAAAAAGTGATAAGCAATTACAACTCTTACATCCCAAAGACTATCGCTATTATGATACGCTAAGACTAAAATTGGGTTGGGGTTCAGAAGGGTAATAGACCAGAGGTATACAATATGCTCACCTCCCTGCGAATTAAAAATTTCACCATTGTTGCAGAATTGGAGCTCGATTTTACCGAAGGTATGTCCGTGTTTACCGGGGAAACAGGCGCCGGAAAATCGATCATGATCGATGCATTGATCTTGGCGTTAGGTGACCGAGCGGATGCTTCTGTGATTCGTCCTGGTGCTGAGGTTTGTGATATTCAAGCTTGTTTTTCTTGTGATTCCGAGTCTGAGTCGTCGCGTTGGATGGCGGAGCACGATCTGCCACTGGAAGATGCTAGTATTTTTATGCGCCGTGTGGTGACGCGCGAAGGCCGCTCCAAAGCCTATATCAACGGCGTCGCATTCCCTCTCCAAAAAGTCAAAGAATTGGGCGTGACCTTGGTGCATATCCATGGTCAACATGAGCATCAGACTTTGTTCAACGCTGCAACGCATCGTGATCAACTGGATTATTTTGCCCAACATGGGGAGCTGCGTCGGCAATTGGCGGCGCAGTATCAGCAATGTCAAACCTTACAAGCGCAATTGGCTGAACTTGCAACCCATGTTCAGCAAGACAACAGTGAATTGTTGGACGATCTCAAAACCTGGCAAGCTGCGCAGCCGTTCGAAGGCGAAATTGAAGCTTTACATCAAGAGCATCAATTGCTCCATCATGGCGAAGAATATGGCTTACAAACGCAGACGATGTTGCACCTGCTGCAAGATGAGGAAGATCCCACGATTCAACATAATTTGCATCTGATTTTACAGACGTTGGGACGATTGCCGCAGGAGAACCGCCAAGTGCAGGCGGCGCAAACTTTGCTGGAGCAAGCGCAAATTTTGTGTCATGAAGCCTATGATGAATTGGAAACCTTTGGTCAAGCGCTGGCATTGGATCCACAACGCTTACAAACCGTGGAAACGCGCATGAGTACGTTGCATCATCTGGCGCGTAAATGGAAAATTACCGTGCAGCAATTACCAGCTTATGGGCAAAGTTTGGAAGAGGCTTTGCAGGCACGACAACAAACGGAAGAACGTAAAGAACAATTAGCAGAAGCGTATGCAGCAGCGCAGCAAGCTTATCAAACGCTTGCGCTGCAGCTACGTGCGTCGCGAATGGATTACGCGCAGCATTTGGCTAAGCAGATTACAACGAATATTCAACAATTAGGCATGCCGCATGGCTTCATTGAATTAGCTTTTTCGCCGCTCGCCACCATGCATGTGCATGGGATGGATAAAATAGAATACCGGGTGTCAACCAATCCAGGGATGCCGGCTGATTTACTCACTAAAATTGCATCAGGCGGAGAATTATCGCGGATCAGTTTGGCGATCCAATTGATTGCAGCTCAGCAAGGTAGCACGCCGACCTTATTTTTTGATGAAGTGGATGTTGGGATTGGGGGTGTGACTGCTGCGATGGTTGGGCGTTTGTTACGGCAATTAGGCCAACGCTTACAAGTATTTTGTGTGACCCATCAACCCCAGGTTGCGGCCAGCGCGCATCAGCATTTTTTAGTGAAGAAATATACCGATCATCATCAGACGTTTTCACAAATAACGGCGTTACATTCTCCCGCAGAAAAAGTAGAGGAATTAGCTCGGATGTTAGGAGGTTTGTCCATTACGCCACAAACTCGTTCACATGCGCAAGAGTTGCTGGTGTCATTAACATCGGAAAGCTAGGCATAAAGTTGTTTATATTAACATCAGCTTGTGCTAAAATTCCGACCAAATAATTTTTGGTTGTAAATTAAAAATGAGAGATATCTCTGAATTCCTTTATTGTACCCTCAATTCGCGTGCTGGGCTCGACTGTGATTTGGTAACGTCATTTAAGACAGCATTGCAACAATTTGATGCTTATGTGAAACGCTCTGAGTATTCGAACATCGCATCGTCTTGGCAAGGTCTTTTAAGGGATGACACAAGATCAACGCCAACAAAAATTGCTCAAGACATTCAAGCGTTGCCTGTTGGTGAAGTCTATATGTTGCACAATACTGGGACGGATTTTTCTCGTAGCTGGTTTTATATTTATCGGTTTAAAAAAGTGTCTGAGGGGGTATTGTCATTGTCTCTGTATTGCTCAGACAAAGGAGACCGAGACGATGAATTAGCCTTAACATGTCTGCATTCCAGTGAAAACACCTATGCGATGCAACGAGTGATTCATTTGAATGCAGGTATAGATAACCAGGAATTGTTTCTATTGGTGCGTAATCTGCTCGACCAAAAAAATAAATACAATCGAGCTTCCGACTTGAAGAAAAGTTTGCCATTTTTACAATCCGACATCATAGGTGGGGCGGAAGAGCATTCCCCTCTTTTATTGCAGGGACAGTCCTATTTTGCGCGTGCTATGTATCGTTTGTTGTACGATCATGTTCCCGATAAAATGGTATTAGAACAATGTTTGCTGCGTTTTGTCAGACATACCATTCTTGACAGACAAGACATTGCGCAAAACAATGCCGATGTGTATAAAAGAGCCGTCACCGATCATACGGCGTATTATCAGTACACATCCTGTATAGAGGAAGCAGAGAAACAACACGGTATAGCTCTTTTGCAGGAGCGATTGAGCGCTTTAACGTTAGGTCAAACTTTTCGGATTTCTGCAAGCTCAGGCACACCAGCACTGCTGCGTCCAGATGCTTCGACGTTAGATTTCACTCCCGTAACGCGCAGACCGCGACCCATCGCTGAAATCAATAGGCCTCTGGTGGTACCCTTCATTGAGCCAGTCCCCCATTCAACGCTGCTTTCTGCCGCACAGCAATTTTGTCGAACATTAAGCGAGCAGGCTGAGCAGGATGTTGTTGGACGTAGAATAAGTATCGAATCCTTCTTATTACGTTGTCCTTTCCCGACTGAAGCTGGCTATCAAGGCATGCGACTGAATGATTGGCAAGAATTAGGTCAGGCTTTTGAGGTAATAGGACAAGAGTACCTAAAGAGTTTGCGTGAACAATTAGGAGGGAGGCAGACACCTAAATCCTTGGTAACAGTATGTAGTATGATTTACTTCCGTAATTATTGCCACGAAAGGGAGAAAACCAATTATTCAATTTTTCCATTAGTACAAGAATTATTGGCAGACTTTCTATCGACGATGCAACTTTTGCCACATATTTCCACGTATCATCCGGAATTCGACCGACGCTGGCGAGTACTTACCAGACACTGTACTATGTCGTCTCCGTACGATTCCTTCAGTTTTCGAAGGCGCGTCATAAATGTGTATACTGAGTTATTAAAATCATCATCCAACTACGCAGCAATCGAGCAAGCAACGCAAAGAGCCAACGGCAGGCTACCCGAGAAGCGTGATCATAAAAGCCCGCTAGAATATTATTTTGCCTCTGCTTGCGCTAAGAATACATTTCCTGATGCAGATAGGAAATTTACGCAAGCTCTGAAATTAGAACTGTTTTTGACGCAATGTTTTAGTGCATTACGCTGCTCCTCTTCAAGAGCAGAAAATTTCTCAAATGACTATGGGATGAAATCGCCTTTCCTTTCTTTAGGTGATAGCTCGTGGATACAGGCTAATTTGTTAGCAAACCCTGCATTTATCACAAGCAGTAAAGAGAGCTGTCAGCCACAATCGTTAGTGACCATTGCTTTAAGAAAAAAATATATGAATGCGGAGGTGGCTGTAAAGTCCTATTCTTATAATAGAGCAGAGCCTTACAGTTCGCATACGGTACAAATCGCATCTCACCACGGTGAAAAAGAGAGACGTATGACGCCAGAGGATATCGTCTTACGTCAGATGTTGCAGTTTGATCTTGCGGATAATCCAAAACCGTTGGTATTGAGTCATTATTCGGGCAAGATAGGTGAGTTATCTGATAGAGATTTGCAGTATTATGTTTTAGAGCAATTGTTACATGGACAGAGTTTTTTGGCGTTTTTAGAACAACCTGAACTGTTTGAGCAATATTTAAATGAGTTTGATGTTTTTATTGAAAAGGGTTTCAAGCGTTTTGAAAATCATGCTCAGCAACTTACGCAAACGTCCCTTTCTTTTGTTCAGCTCGCACTATATGTGAATACTTATATCGCGCAGGATAAGCATTCTGATACAGATGGACGATTGGGCGGGTTTTTGCAGCGTTTGAATGAATGGATTAGAACGCATCGCAATGATCCTACGTTATCGGCTAGCTTGCATCAGTATCGTTTGTCACTCATTTTAACGCTGAAACAGTTTTCTTCATCGCATACTGATTATTTTAGTGAAGCTTTTATTTCTTATGGGTATTTAAAAATCCAAAGCAATTTGGAGCGGCCTGATACGTTTGTTGAAAAGATTGAACGCGAAGAGGTGAGCTATCAATTTCAAACCTGGTTATACCAGTCTTTTAATCAGAACGTAACGCCAGACCTGATTCGTAGATTGGCAAAACAAATTGATTTACCAATAATGGCTGAAGATACCATTGAAATTGGCAATCTTCATCAGATTGTGGTGCAGCGCGCGGGTGTCGATATTTTCTATTTTGATCTATCATTATCGGTATTCGTCAATGCAGAGGGTCTGACGTATTCTTCTATTCCAGAAGTTTTGCGCAATCACGCAATTTTACCTTATTTAAATAAAACCCCAGCATATTGTTTTTGTAATGCCACGCATACCATTTTTCTTTTGGCCAATGATCCTGATGATACTCGCATAGAGCTTGATGCTTCACAGCAGGTGAGTGTTTATCAACAGAGGAACCTATCTGGTGAAAAAAAATGCTATTCATTGATTCCGCTTGGGAATATTTTGCCCAATAACATTCGATTTAGAGCGCGAAAATTAGGATTTACTACTGGAGACCTGTGGTCACATTATGACGGTTCTTATTTCTCAGCAGAAATGAGATGTTGGTTATCTGAAGAGCGTATCGCGTATATTATGCATCATGATGATGTCATCTATACAGTAAGCGTTGATGGATTGAGGTATCATGCGCCGGGTCAACCAGCAACAGGTTTGATGCACTATGTGTCGGATGCGAATAAACTTCGAGCTTTCGAGACTCCCAACTATTGCCATACTCATTTGGATCCGGGTACTTTGACTGGGCATATTCAGTTTTTACGTTGTCCTGAATTAATAGTACAGGTCGAAGAAAGTCAATATTATTTGATGCATCAGGGCGAGCGGTACGAACAAATTTTGCAAGGCAAGGTACCTTTTACACCGTTAGGAAAAGTGAGTCATTTTTTATTTAGCCAAGTAGGGCATCCTGAAGTAGGCATTGCATTATTGGCCGTACGTGCTTTTACGGAGGAGAGAGAAGGTGTCCGCGATAACACGATAGGTAGAGAAACTTCGTTGAAGACCCTTACTTATCATTTCAATCCTGCCACAGCAAGACTTAGCACGAATCATGCATCCGATGCTTTATATCTTGCTTACGTCTATGCGGCTACCTATGATTATGATCAAGCCATCGCTACTTTGAACGATCTAAATCTTATTGATTTGAATAATAATCAAGAGGAAATTCAATATTTAAATTGGTTGGTTGGATTGCCTCTTGGCGAAGAGATCCGTTTATATGCTTGCCAATTAAAAGCATTTTCTCTATACACTCGATGCGTAAATGAAAAGCAGAGCGGAACGGTCTCTTTCAAAGGTCAGATTTTGCCACGCCTTCCTAAAATCGCACAATGCTATCAATTTTATATTGAAAACAGGGCTTATTTACCCAGTATTTATTTATTGAATGAGATGGAAATCAATAGTCTGGAAAGTTTTTTTGTTTCTCAGTCTACCCCCTTACGTAGTAAAAAGGTGAATAATCGAGGCCGCGATGAACGAACCATCACTGTCTCTCCTTACTCTTCTTTACCAGAGGCTTTTCAAGCTAATTTATTGCATAAGCCCAATGGAAATCAATCAGAAGCAGAAGCGTTAAAGCATTTGAATTCAGATATAAGCTCCGAGATGTTTGCTAAGTATTTTGCATGTTACGTACAAATGACGCAATCTGCAGACCCCAAAATTAAGGCGCGCATGCTGGGTTTTTGCAAAAATTATCTTCAATATTCGTGCTACTCAGAGTGGGCAACAACTTTATATCGTTTATGTCATCAGACGGTTGCTCTTGACAGGACACTTTCCGTTCGGACTTTACGTACCGAAATTCCATCTTTTACTGCTATTGTTTTGAAACAAACGAAGATAGAACTTCAGTTAGACAAACCGGTGAGGGCGCGCGAATATGCTCTTGATCTTTTGTCGCTTCCAAGGACTTTAGAGCCCACAACTACGATGGGTCTGTTTATACGAGCGCATTATTTTGATTTTTATCAGGCCTATCTAGCTTTAGATTTGGCACATAAAGATGCTGTGAGTGCTGATATGACGGAAGAAGTGTTTGGAGAGACGAAACTCCATTATTTGTCATTGAAACTGGCTTTAATAGAGAGGGTTTTTACAGAAGTTTCTGCAAGAGAGAGATTGTTAAGCACATTGACAGTCGAGCGCGATACCTTGGATAAGGCTAGGGATGTGCATTGGGAACAAGCATTGACTCAAGCGCATGCCGCATTATGGGAAAATAAATATTATTTGATACGAGCAGGTCATTACTTATTACCGACACAACAAGATTTGATGCGCTGTTATGCGGGTGCAACTGCGGATCGATATACCGACATGACGCTTTTGACAGATGTGTCGGCCATTCAAAGCTTACATGAAATGATTCATCAGGCCATGATCACTACTTTGCGTTATCAACAATTTAAACGATTGACCGATGAGCTGAGTAGCGGTATCAAAGATGAACGCTCTGAAACCATTCGGTGGGGAAAACTTTTAGATTTGATGTTCCGAGAACATGATCCAGCCTTGCAAAATCGTGCTGATCTGATTCATCTAGAAGTCACCAAAGATATCATGATTCGCCCAGAGCAAGCGCAAATGGCTAAAACCATCATGGAAAAATCTTGTGTGATTGACGCTACGATGGGTTCGGGAAAAACCAGTGTTGTGATCCCGATGGTGACGGCTCAAATACCAAATAACACCATAAAAGTCATCATTGTGTTGCGCTCCTTACTTAAAACAACGCATAGTTATCTCCATACGCTTTGCGCGAATACCAATCAAATTCCCTATCTATTTGATTTTCATCGTAATCATGATATTTCAGTACAGGCCGTTCAATCGAAAAGACAATTGTTGCAACATTTGGCTTTCAACAATCCTTCAGAAAAAAAACATTTCATGGTCAGTACGGCTGATTCTATGCAGTCATTGGGAATGAAATATATTGAACTGACGTGGGTCACACAATATAAGAAATTTGAAGAACAAATTTCCATGTTGCAAGAAATGTTGATGATGATGCTACTCAATGGAGAGTTTTTGATCGACGAATTTCATGAAGTGCAAGATGATTACAAATCTCCCATACGTTATGCCTATGATAAGCCTATGCCTATTTCGCAGGAGCTGATACAAGATGTGGTGGGTTTATATAAATTCAGAGAAGAACATCCCTGTCGAACGGTGTCTGAGTTTATCTGGAATCTGTTGAACCATTCGCACAGCCCTATGAATGTTCGCTTACGACAGTGTATGAAGAGCAACCTACAATTTTCTGATAAGGATATTAAGGATGCTATCACTGATTTTTGGTTAAATGATAGCCGGCTGCATTTTGAGAAGTCGCCTAGATTTCGCAAATATTTAGAAACCGTACAAACACAACTTCGATTGTTTGAACATATGCAACATGTTCATCATGAAGAGCATTTTGGACCTTCCAAAGATGAAAGTTTGTCAGCTTTAGAGCGCTGCTTGGCGATCCCCTATTTTTCCAACAAGAAACCGAAAGAAGGGAGCCATTATGAAGATCCACAAGAAAATATCAGCTATACCATTGAATCATGTTTTCATGCGTTTCCATTGCCCCTCATCCGTGAATTAATTGATAAATGGCAGCTCCAAGCAGGCGTTGAATTTCAAAATTCATCGGATGAATTTCACTCCTTTAGTGAAACAGCTACGGCGGTACGTTTTAGAACTTATTTTGACCGCGATTTAGATCCGTCTGTATTTAAAAAAGATGATGACACATTGCGTGCCTTACAGGGCGTGATTCAACATAATTCTGAAACACTATATGAGATTTTAGAATTTGATATTCTTCCAAAAATTCTAGTGGATTCTACCGTCTTAGAAAGCCGCGCCTTTGATCATCTGTTTTCTTATCGTACAGGCAGTGGTATGACAGGAACGCCGGATGCAGCGAACGCAAGTTTGCCTATTGACAATAGTGCGTCACGCGGTGCCAGAGAATTTTATGCTGCTTTATTAAGGAAACACGAAACGCCGGTGCGACATTTGGATTATACGGACGTCGATACGTTTTTAAATACGCTCTATGACCAGTATCCTGAGCCGCAAAAATTACGAGCGCTTATTGATATTGGTGGACGTCTCAAAGATGAGAATATTGATATTGCTAAAGGGTTTGCTCGTTTGTTGCTGCAGAAAAGGTCTCCCGTTAAATATGTCCTGTATTACGATGTCTCAGATGAACTGTGTGCGATTCCCACATGGGATTGCCAGAAATCTATTCCGCTAGGTCGTTCAACCGATCCTAAAACTATCTGTACGAAACTAAATGGCTGCAGTACTGAGGAGCTTGCCATTGTTTATGATCAATCTCATACCGAAGGTGCGGATTTGGTGAACGCAGTAGATTGTGATGGTGCGACAATTTTAAATAAAGAGACGACTTTTGACAAATTTATGCAGGGCGCGATGCGACTACGTGATCTCGCAGAAAAGCAACGTATTACCGTGATTTTGCCCAAATGCTTAGTTGAGATACAGACCATTCAACAGGTCATTGAGCATACAAGAGCACAAGCACAATTAGCTTTGCCTAAGCGGAAATTAAGTACGGCAGCGGGTGAAATGACCAGTATTGTTCGTCGCAATCTGTTAACACGCATGTTGCAGTTAAAGACCGCGGAAGCGCAACATGACTTTATACGTCAACCTGAGGTGCAAGCATTTTTTATCACATCAAGACTTGCTTATTTAGAAGAGGAAGACGAGCTGGATATTCATTTGCAAGATAAACCGCCTCTTGAAGCGCATGCGCAAGATCTTATTCAAAGATGGCGTCCTGTGGTGGAGCGCTTACCAGACGCAGCAGATGACGCAGTAGCATCTAAAGTATCTGATGTTTTGAGGCGACCTGAGGCATACGATCATCGCATTTCTCAATTATTTGGAGCGAGTCTTGAAACGCAGACCCAAGTTCAGATTCAAGTAGAAGCGCCTGATCTTGGTGTTCATTTTAATTCGAAGTTACGTGCTCAAAAAATAAAGGAATGGTCAGCGCGGGGATTATTATCCTTTTCTCATTTACTTCAGGTATCTGCTGGAGATATTGCGTCTGATTTTTCTTCTGATTTATGGGTGTCACCTAATTTTGTACAGATATATGACGGACAAACCGAACTATTGATTCATCCCTTTATGAAACCGGTCGACGTGGTTTTGTTTAGCATGTCCTCACCGGAACATATCACGGCATGTTTGATCACGACGGAAGAGGCACATGCTCCGGCATTAATCAGGCAGATTCAAACGTCAGGGACAGATTGGTTATCGACAACCAATCATATGGTGATACGTGGTCGGGCCCCTAAAGACATCCAAGACAATATGGCTTATCAGATTCTTATCGAGCAGATTCGTTTTTTTGCTGGGAAATTCAATGAATTAGTTGATCAAAAAACGCCGTACGCTTGGCTATCTGAAGAATCCAAACGAAAATTTGATTTTTATGAAAACTTTTTGAAGAGCTGGAGAGAGACCGATGCGACTAATTTTGAAAAATTAAAAGCTAATTTTTCGCGACAAATGATCGTTTTTAAAGAGATGAGTAAACATCCTTTCCGAGATTACACGCAAGAAGATTTTGTCTGGGAAGATGTGAATCCGGATGTTACTCCTGCCGACATCACTCTTTTTCAAACATTAGGGCGAGCTTATCTACAGATGAATCGGGCTTATTACGATTATGATTTTAGATCGAATACGCCTTATCAATTGGCGCAACGTCTGAAAAAATCGCTAAAAGTGCCGGCATTGATATTGGGTCATGTCATGCAGCATTTAAAACGCTTAGCAGACTTTAAAGCAGCGTTATTAACAGTAGTTGAGCCTTATGATACCGATTATCTTATGCGGCTTACTGGTTTAGAGAAAGAGGTCTCAGCATGTATTGAAGAAA
The DNA here is from genome assembly GCA_945878975.1 of Legionella genomosp. 1. Classification (GTDB taxonomy): domain Bacteria; phylum Pseudomonadota; class Gammaproteobacteria; order Legionellales; family Legionellaceae. The sequence continues at coordinate 15,302 of CAMCUM010000008.1, read as the reverse complement.
TATTGGGTATCGCTATTCCCCAATTATTAAAGCAATATGACTACGATTGTGATGAAAATCAATTCCCTTCCGAGGAAAGAAAAAATCAATTTGAACTAGACGTTTTGGGTTGTTTTTTAGCCTCTAAAGCATTTCCTGAAGGTGCGAAAAACGTCTTCATTCGGCCTATTCAAGATAAATTAGATGGATTGCGTGAAGCTGAACAAATCGCGCTATTCTCATGTGATAGTTTCACCGAATATAAAGTGCGATATTTGTTACAATCCTTAACATTGCAACCAGGCGTATTATTAGCATTGGCGCAGCGCGTACAAGAGCCTGAGACGATCATGGTTATTTTGAGCCGGTGTCAAGGGGACCCAGCAGTTTTTCAAAAGTGTTTGGAGCGATTTGCAACTGATCAAGCGATCTTAGAGGTCGCCACAAATCTTGCAGTGGCTCCAGAAACGTTTACCCATTTGGTCGGCATAGCTGAAGGCCAAGGTCGGCTGTTTACAGAGGAATGGTTAGATAGATTGTTTGCAAATCAGCATTTACCTATTTCGATCGTCATTGGTATCTTACAGAGAGTTGATATAAACGACGCTTTCTTAAATCGCGCTGCGCAGGACGCGCGGGTCATTGAGAGATGGATACAAGAACCCATGTTACTCATTCAGGTTTTAAATGCTGTGACAAAGAGTAAAATATTGAGCGCTGGTTTGAAGCAAGAGGTGATCGCTCAATGGGTGAACCAATCTGCTGATTCTTATTCAGAAGGTGAATTAACTCAGCAGTATCACGATTTTTATGCAGTATTATTTGCAGCGATGCTGACAGAAGAAGGCGATAGGGCGTTGGCATCTGTGTTCGTTATGGCACAAGCCCATACGTTTCCTGTGTTCGAAGCCTTGGTTGAAGCAATGCTGACATGTGCTTACAATGGTGGCGCAATAGCATCTTCTACACCGAAAAAATGTATGCGTTTGAATGGGGTAACCTATCAAATGTTGTTGGATAATTATGTATACGCTGACAGCGAGCGGCTTTTGAGGGTATTGCTAGAACATAGTACTTGTGACAATCATTTGCAGCAATTGATGGCTAGTAACCATTTGGAAGCATGGGTTGCCGAACTACTTGTTCGTGCAAAAAATCTCGCTTGGTTAATTGACCATGAAAAAGCTACCGACACAATCTGGCAATCTATTATTCGTGATCCGCGCTTTACCGCCCAACTTGCTTTGCGCATGATACAGCGGGATTTATCGCAAGATACGATGCAAGTATTGTTGCTATCTACTGCTTGTACAGTGGATGTCTCGATTGCTATTCTGAACAACCCTAATCACCATGCCTATTATTCGCAAATCATTGAATCGTTAATTGCAAAATTGCCCATCGTTTCGGCGCAATTGTTGCGTCTGATCCAACATGCTAGTTGTTCTGAGGAAAGCCAATTAGAGAGGATCATACCGCATGGTACGCAGTTTGCTCATAAACAAGCATTGGCTGCGAAGATAACAACCGCGAAATGCGCGAAACAATTGATGGTAGCTGCTGCGGGAGATGCCTCGGTTGCGCAAAGGCTTGATATCAATTTAGTGACTCAGGATTTTGGGGATGTCTTGTTGGGTCAGATGCTGACGTCAGCTGAGTGTATCCCAGATTTTTTTGCAATATTGCGAACGTATTTGCTCAAGCGACACGAGCAACTCGGGTTTCATAGCTCGTTAGCATTATTCAATTATGCAAGAAATTTACCAACAGATTTTAATGAGTTGGTTGCTAAAATTGCTGGTCAAAAATCAGATCGCAGTTCGGTTTCGATTTTTTATCCATTGGTGCAAACAGGCGTAACGCTATCCGCTATTGAGTCCATCATTCAAGAACCTCGGGTAGAGGATGCTGGTGTATTTGATTTGATTTATCAAAAATACGCTGCAAATACTGAGGTGTGCTGTGCGTTGAGAAATAAAGGGATCCTTAATGCTCAAGCTATTTCATTTGTGACATTTCAGCAATTATTAAATGATCATGAATTTGAGAGAGCAGATTTAGGCGCCCGCTTGGCATCCCATCCTTTTGAGCAAGCCGATTTGAATGAGCCGGCGATTCAAAGTTTGCAAAATGCTGCTAAACAATTGCATGCTAAGTCTTGTGCATTTCTAAATCCAAAGAAGGATCCTTATAACAATGCCGCACAAGCCTCAGCAGCGCTCTATTTTTGTTTGCGCCATCAATTGTTACAATTTGAAAAAAATGTGATATCGAAAGAACAATTGGCGCACAATATGGGACCCATTTTAGGGCGATATAAAGGGATCTTATCGCAGCATCGTGGTTATCGACAAATATGTTACGATATTGCACAAGCGATCTTATGTTTGTTGGGCGTGGGTCTTGTGATGACTGCTTATAAATATGCTACAACAGGAAGCTGTCGTTTGTTCATCTGGAAAAACGAAGCGCAACGCATCGTAGAGGACATGGAGCAAACCATACAGTTGCGTTAAAAGGGGAGGTTGGGAGGATGGACGCCTCCCCCAGCTTACAAAGATGAATATTTCCCTTTCTCGTGAGTGGTTAACGGCTTAAAGCGCCAGGTGTGATGGCCTCAGCAAAGCTGGTTGCAGCGGCATTAACGCCAAGTGCTACGATACCGACTGCTACCGTTACGGCTAAGAGCATTGCGGCGGCACCGATTAGGTTACAGATGAGTACAGAACTGGCAGCAGCACCTGTTATGGCGGCGCCTATTTTTGCTGCCATCACATAAGTTCCCACCAAATCGAGTAAACCTACGATGATGCCTAGATTAATCAGTGCTTGGCTTTTGAAATTTAATCCTATGAGGAGCATCAAACCGGCAATGATGATTCCGAGTGTGGCTGGGATGAGCGTGATGAGAGAGCCTGCAAAGCTTGCAGCGATTACTGCCGCAGCGCCGCCTGCAGCAGCGGTTGTGCTAGGTGCGAAGAACGTCCCAATCGCGGTGCCAATGGTTATAACCTGAGGTATAATAGCGATTTCTGCAACAGCGGTTGCTACAGTTGCGATCATGATATTTTGGCCTACATCTGGCATAAAAATACTCCTGAAAAAACAGGGTCAATAGAAAGTCCCCATTATACAAAATGATCAAAATTAATTCAATATATTGTTTCTGTGTAATTTGTTCTTGTTTTGGTCGGAGTTAGATTGGGCCTTGGCCCAACAATTGCGCATAGCGCCACAGCAAATTTTGAACAATATTAATAAGAGGAATCATCGGTTCTGACTCGAAAATTAAGCGAAATCATGATATGATTCTCCCATAGTATTGACCGCAGTTTTTCAAGCGAATTCATATGAGTGTTGACATGGCCACGACCTACGATTCTACCAATATTAAAGTATTAAAAGGATTAGATGCGGTGCGCAAGCGCCCTGGGATGTATATCGGTGATACAGATGATGGGACCGGTTTGCATCATATGGTCTTTGAAGTCGTGGATAATGCCATTGATGAAACCTTGGCTGGGTATTGTACTGCCATCACGGTTACCATCCATGCGGATGAATCGATTACTGTAACGGATGATGGACGGGGTATTCCTGTTGACATCCATAAAGAAGAAGGTCGTTCTGCTGCCGAAGTGATCCTGACTATTTTGCATGCAGGCGGTAAATTTGACGATAATTCTTATAAAGTGTCAGGGGGATTGCACGGCGTAGGGGTTTCAGTGGTCAATGCTTTATCGGAATCTTTGCATTTGGTTGTTCGACGCGAAGGGAAAGTGCATGAACAGCATTATGCGCATGGTGAACCCTTGGCCCCCTTAGCAGTGACCGGTACCGCCACAACGACCGGTACGCAAATTTGGTTCAAACCGAGTGCCAATACATTTACGCAGATTGAATTTTCTTATGATATCTTAGCGCGACGCTTACGTGAATTGGCTTTTTTGAATTCGGGTGTCAACATTCTTTTGAAAGATGAACGCTCTGATAAGTCCGACGTATTTTGTTATGAAGGTGGTATCAAAGCGTTTGTGGAATATTTGAATCGCACTAAAATCCCGGTTTTCCCGACTGTTTTTTCTATGCAAGCAGAAAAAGATAAGATTGGGGTAGAGTTGGCCATGCAATGGAATGATTCATATCAGGAAAATTTACTTTGTTTTACAAATAATATCCCACAGCGCGATGGGGGGACACATTTGGCTGGTTTTCGCTCGGCTTTGACGCGCACTTTGAATAATTATATTGAGCAAGAAGGCTTTGCTAAAAAAGCCAAAGTGAGCACCACTGGTGATGATGCGCGCGAAGGTTTGACAGCGGTATTGTCGGTCAAAGTACCTGATCCGAAATTTTCTTCGCAAACCAAAGATAAATTGGTGTCTTCGGAAGTGAAGGCAGCTGTAGAATCAGCAGTTGCAGATAAATTTAATGATTTCTTATTAGAAAATCCTGCTGTTGCGAAAGCCATTGTAGGTAAAATGATCGATGCGGCACGGGCGCGTGAAGCAGCTCGCCGGGCGCGTGATTTGACACGCCGCAAAGGTGCATTAGATATCGCGGGATTGCCGGGTAAATTAGCTGACTGCCAGGAAAAAGATCCAGCATTGTCAGAATTATATATCGTGGAAGGAGATTCTGCGGGCGGCTCTGCAAAACAAGGTCGGGATCGAAAATACCAAGCCATTTTGCCTTTGAAAGGTAAAATTTTAAATGTTGAAAAAGCGCGGTTTGATAAGATGTTGTCGTCGCAAGAAGTGGCGACCCTGATCACAGCTTTGGGTTGTGGGATTGGTCCGGATGAGTATGATCCAGATAAAACGCGTTATCATCGTATCATTATTATGACCGACGCCGACGTGGATGGCGCGCATATTCGTACCTTGCTTTTAACATTTTTTTATCGCCAGATGCAGGAATTGATCACACGCGGTTATATTTATATTGCGCAACCGCCTTTGTATAAGATTAAACAAGGTAAGCATGAGCAATATGTCAAAGATGATGATGCATTATTTGAGTTTTTGACCATGAGTGCTCTGGATGGGGCTGCTTTTTATCCTTGTCAAGATGCCCCCGCGATTTCGGCGATGGCGTTGAGCCAAAAAGTCGCACAATTTCGCCGTTTGGAACAATTGATGCAACGTTATGCGCGTCGCTATCATCATGATTTATTAAAGCAGATCATTCATATGCCGTTGTTAGAAGCAGCACAGTTTCAAGAGCAACCGTTTATGCAAGAATGGGCGATGCAATTACAAACTTACCTTAGTCAATTGGATTTCAAAACGCAGGAATTTGAGGTTAATTTGTTGATGAATCCTGAAACAGACACGTATACGCCACGAGTAGTGTTACGCCAACATGGTAGTGATAACCACATTGTTATGAATAAAGAGTTCTTGTTATCCAAAGATTTTCAAGAAATGCATCATATCAATGCTGAATTAGTCGGATTGGTTGAAGAAGGCGCGTGGATGCAACGCGGAGAGAAAAAACATGTGGTCACAACCTTTGAGCAGGGATTACTTTGGCTGATGTCGGATGCCAAGCGTGGGCAAACGATTCAACGTTATAAAGGTTTGGGGGAAATGAACCCAGAACAATTATGGGAAACCACTATGGATCCCAATGTGCGGCGTATGCTTCAAGTGACCATTGCTGATGCGATCTCTGCCGATGAAATATTTACTACCTTGATGGGTGACCAAGTCGAGCCAAGACGGGAATTTATTGAAACCAATGCACTAGAAGCTGGGAATATTGATATTTAGACAGGAAAAATATGAGGGGTTGTTGACAACTCATCTTTAGAAGCCCTCCGTTCCTAGGCTTGTCGCTTTGGTATCCCAGCGTGCTCACATGGCACCCCTCAATGCAGTTCGATCTCCATTGAGGGGTGACATGTGAGCGGCTTTTTTGCAGGGATGTTGAGTAATTATTTTGTGCTTTACCGAATGTTCATCAGAAAAAATAATATGAAAAAAATGTCCCTGATAGTAAGTTTACTGCTTTGGTTGCCCTTAGTCGTAATAGCCCATACACCACAATTGATTCCATTATTGATATACCCAGGCTTGCAAACACAAGACAAGCTCACGTTTGTTTTGACCGGAGATCATCCAGCTGCTATTTCAGAACTGCGTATCCATTTTTTAAGTGGTGAAGATTGTTATTCAGGGTATTTGCAAGGTTATCGAAGTACGCAAGAAGTGACGCCGTTTTTGCTTACAAAAGATCAACCCTTTGCGCTAACTGGCGAAGGTATCTATCAAATCGCACAAACTTTGCTTGATTCAGAGGCTTTGGTAAATATCCATGCCATCTTGATTCGCTTTCTTGACCGAGAGCAAGGTCAGAGCTACCAACATTTCGCGCGCTTTACCGGATCTTGTCAAGACCAAGAAATCAATTGTTGTATTCCTGTTGATTGCTCATCCTCAGCCGGGGTGTGTGTCGCCAAACATGATTTGGGCATACAGCCCATTAGTTGGGATATCTCCTAATGGTCGATTCATTATTCTAAATAAAGCAAACTTATCAGAAATTGCAATGTGGCTTGGTCTTCTGCAGGACTCATACCATGGGCCATGATTAAATCAGAACCTAACTGAACCATTTGCTGTAATTTTCGATCTTTCGTAAATAGACCGTTCGGATCCCAAAAATCCTCAGCATACGTTTGCTGGTATCTCTGGCTGAGATGTTCCTTTGCTGCCTTGAGCGCTTGATCACTCACATTGGCATGGATATCCCCAAGCATACCTGTGCTTTCAGCAAGATCTTGCAATTTGGCGCGTAGATCAAGGCGGACTTTGTTCGAAATGGGTTGGTCTACATCGGTGGTTAGGGGCTCGTTATAATATAGGGATGTATTGCAATACAAGGCTAATGTGGCGGCAAACATATTGGGATCTACTGCAAATAGCAAGCCAGGCTTATCCCAAATAGTTACCTCGGAATCTAAACTAAATGTAAACAATGGCCGGGTTATCAAAACCAGCTTATGATTATGATCTAAGCCATCATATATCACTGATCGGGTGCCAGAGAGTCGTGTATGCATACCGTTTAATAATAGGTGTTTCCTATCTTTGGTGTATAGTCTCAATCCATCAAATGATAATCCCGCTCCGCTATCGGACAGCTCCAATTTTGCAATCAAATGATTATTTTTATCAAAAACGTCAAAATGATGAAAGATAAGACAGTAGTCTGGCGTGCATTCTTCCCCACCAGCGTTTATGGTTAATTTTTTAATTGTTATTTGTTTTTGCTGTTGTTCATCAAAAAAATAAAAAATATGGGGTTGGGTGTGATCGGAGCGGAGTGTGCCCATCGTTTGGCCATTGTTATGGTCTGTTGTCATTGCAACACAATGTTTCCCTTCAGAACATTTGATCTGTTTGATCGAAAAGGTATTAGGAAATTGTTCCGTAGACAATGCGTAGGCTGAAATATTATGAAAGAGCATCACCAGAGACAGCAATATTTTGGACATTATGAGGTTTTCGTTAATAAAAAGATTGAATATTATACCAAAATCTAGTAGGGTTTTCAATAGGGGCATTTATGGTCAGTTGGTCTCAAATGTAAATTGGCCCCTTTCTAAGAGAAAATCCCCCTTTTTTGCTACCCACAGCGTAATGAAGAGGAAGTTGATCCAGCGGATTTTTATGCCATGCTGAGTAAGGCCGCGGGATCAACTATGTCTCAGCGATTTTTTCTCGACCGAGCCGTTTTTATAATTTGGTACAAAAATCCTTCATTGCGAGCGTCAGAGAAGCAACCCAGATCGATGCTTCGTTGAATAGCTGTACTGGGTTGCTTCACTACGTTTGCAATGACGATAAATTTAGTTCCTTTTTAAAAATGGCTAAACCGAGTTTTTTAAATCATTTTTTATTGGCGAAATGTTTGACAAAGTTGCTGATTCAAAGTCTCTAACTCTAGCAGTCGCGATAACAATAATTTTAGGCATCAGCGCAGTTAATGCTATTATCTTTTTCTTGCCGGCTTCAACTGCTTCGCCTACGGCTCGCAAAGACGGTATTTTTGGCTACGAGTCAATCCATTGCGCTCAGCGCTGATAGTGTCACCTACGGTTGATTAAGATACAGCTGACTCGTTAGAAATTGAAACAATGCTTTTTCTTCTGTAGGGCTTAAGGAATGGGAAAGAATGAGATCAGCGCCTAGATCAAACATTTGCTGCAATTTTTTATCTTTGGTGAAAATACTTTCATCGTCCCAAAAGTCACCATACGTTTGTTCATAGCGCTGGATTAAGATATTCCCTGCGGCTTTGATGGCATGATCGTTCAAATACGTATGTATATCGAGCAAAACTCCTTGGCTTTCTGCCAGGTTTTGGAGTTTTTTTCGTAAATTTTGTAATGATTTCGCACTAATCGTGTGTTCATAGGAGGCTTCAGGATTTTCATAGAAGAGGGATGTATTGCAATACAAAGCCAATGTGGCTGCAAAGATGCTGGGATCGACTGAAAATAATAGACTCGATTTATCCAAAATACTGATTTCGGAATCAAGACTGCGTCTGAACAACGGTCTTGTGATGAGTGCAAGCTTAGCATCTGGGTTTAAACCGTCGAAGATGAGGCTGAGGGTGCCCGTGGAGGTCGTATGCATACCGCTGATTAATAGATTGCGATGATCTTTTGTATATAATCTAAGTGTATGAAAAGAAGATTGCATGACATCATAAGATAATTCTAATTTCGCAATCAAATGATTGTTTTTTTCATAGATGTCAAAATCTTGAAAAATGGGGCAGTTCATGCCGCAATTACGAATATTCGTGCGTGTATTCAAATGCTTGATAGAAACTTGTTTTTGGTGTTGTTCGTCAAAAAAATAAAATAAATTTGTTTTATCCTGCGCAGGTTCGAAAGAACCAATCGTTTTTCCGTTAGCAAACAATGCCATGCAGTGTTTCCCTTCTGCCGGACATTTGATTTGTTTGACCGAAAAAGAATTTGGAAGGTCATTTGAAGACAATGCATAGGTGGATAAGCTCTGTGCCAGAATAATACTGGCAAATAAGATTTTTAAAATCATAATTAGATTATTATTTGAACAAGAAGGCTTTATTTTATCAGCATCTCCTTGGTTTATCAATAAATTTACTCAAGAATTCAAATATTGTGTCGATAACATGGTAAGAAAGAACAATAAGGAGACACTTTATGTCAAAGGCTCAGGGGTTATGCATGGCATTTCTTGAACAATTGAAACAAGATGAAGCGCCGGTATCTATTTTTTTGGTGAGTGGGATTAAATTGCATGGGGTGATAGATGATCATGATGAAGAGGTCATTATGTTGAAATCAGCCACAACACAAATGGTTTTTAAACATGCAATTTCAACTGTGGTACCCAGCACCCGTTAAGGTACTTTAGAAAGGGTCAATCAGTGTGTCGCCAATTGACCCAGTGGAATGACACATAGCAAGTCCAACCTCGCGTGGGTACTATCTCACAGTTCGTGGTTTCTTGCAAGATAGGGTGACGTCGCCTTGATATACCCAAGTCACCCAAAACAGAGCATTTTGAAGTAACTTTAAAGACATTGTTGCATCAAACAGAGATAGCATGGCACAATTCATTTTATTCCATAGTGAGAGATAATGATGCAACATCCCAATTTAATCATTGGATTAGTTCAAGAGCGCTGGCATGCTGATGTCAGAGTGCATTGTGCTAATTTAGAGAAAGGCATTGCAGAAGCTGCTCAGCAAGGTGCTGTATTAGTTTGTTTGCAAGAACTGACCTTATCCCCCTATTTTTGCACCCGTTACGATGTCGACGCCACTGCTTATCAAGAAGATTTATATCAAGGGCCTACGTGTCAATTTGTTTCTGAAATGGCAAAAAAATATCATATTACCCTAACCGCATCGTTATTTGAAAAAGCAGGCTTTAATACGGCTATCGCTTGTGATCATACCGGCGCGTTGTTCGCGTATACGCGTAAACAGCATATACCCAGTGGAGAAAAATACCACGAAAACTATTATTTTAAGCCGGGGGACTCTGATTATCCGGTCCATGACATGTTTGGGCACCGAGTGGGGTTACCTACCTGTTATGATCAATGGTTTCCAGAATTATCTCGAATATATGGTTTGAAAAACTGTGAGTTGCTTATTTACCCAACTGCGATAGGGGCAGAACCGACCGCTCCGGGTTTTGATTCACAACCTATGTGGCAAAAAGTGATGGTGGCGCAAGGTATTATGAGCAATATGTTTGTGATTGCTGTGAATCGTGTTGGAAATGAAGACGGTTTGGAGTTTTATGGAAGTAGTTTTATCAGTACACCCATGGGGGAGATATTAGCGCAAGCACCAAGGGATGAGCCTGCTGTATTGGTAGCCGAGTTGGATTTTTCTCAACGAGCGTTGTGGGGGCGTTTATTCCCATTTTGCCAACAGCGCCAACCAGAAACATACCGAGATTTGATAGTCCCCAATGGAGGCACTCATGCCTAATTCACCTAAAACAGATGAGCAGCCTTATAATATTCATAATTGGGGGGACGGATATTTTCGCTATAATCAAGCTGGAAATATTGAGGTGGTTAATCATGCAACGATGCAAGCAGTAGCATTAATAGATATTGTGGATCAAGCTCGCAAAATAGGATTGAAGTTGCCGCTACTGCTCCAATTTTCAGATATCTTAACGCATAGAGTGAAAAAAATTAATCAGGCGTTTCAGCAAGCTATTGCCGAAAATCATTATCAGGGTACTTATCAATTAGTCTATCCCATCAAAGTGAATCAAAAAGTCTCTGTTGTGACATCGTTGCTCAAAGATGAGACTTATCTGATTGGTTTAGAAGCGGGTAGTAAATCTGAGCTGATGGCAGTGATTGGTTTATTAAATCATCGCCGCGCAACCATTATCTGTAATGGTTACAAAGATAGCTCGTATATCAGATTAGCCTTGATTGCCAGTGCATTGGGGCATGATGTGTGTATTGTGATTGAAAAATACACTGAATTGGCTATTATTTTGGAACAGTCTGATAAATTAAAAATCAAGCCTAATTTGGGCGTACGTGTTCGACTTGTTACGAAATCAGTTGGCAAATGGGAAAACTCGAGTGGTACCAACTCCAAATTTGGTTTGAATACCGAACAGATGCTGCGCCTTATTAAGAAGCTTAAATCGGTAGATAGGTTGGATTGCTTGCGTGTGTTGCATTGTCATCTGGGGTCACAGAATGCGGATATTCATGGTGTGAGACAGTGTATGCAAGAAGTGGCCCATTATTATGCGCAATTACGCAGTTTGAATGTGCCGATTGCAACGATTGATGTTGGCGGCGGTTTGGCTGTTGATTACGAAGGGACGTACTCAACGAATGATTACTCGATGAATTATTCTGTGAAGGAATATGCAACAAATATTCTTTTAGCATTACAACCTATCTGCAAAGCAGCGCAGATCCCCGAGCCGAATATTATCTCTGAATCAGGTCGCGCACTGACGGCCCACCATGCGGTTTTAATTAGCAATATTAATGATGTTGAAGAAGTAGATGAGCAAGAGGAACCTTCGATATCGAAGCATTCAAAGCACCATTTTGTCATCCAGGACATCAAAGATACGTTTGAAACTTTGGATAAAAATAATCCTATTGAAGCTTATAATTTTGCTATTGCCTCGTTGGAAGAAGCGCATTCTATGTTTAAGCATGGATTATTGTCTTTGCAAGACAAGGCCCTAGTAGAACATGTTTTTTTATCTATTTGTCTTAAAATAAAAGGGTTATTGGATCCCAGCATTCCGAGTGAAGAAGTCATATTACATTTGTTGCAAGAGCGTCTTTCTTGCAAAGTTTATTGTAATTTATCGTTTTTCCAGTCGATACCAGATGCTTGGGCAATTGGTCAAATTTTTCCAGTTGTGCCTATTTCACATCTGCACACATCACCTTGTGTAGAAAGTATATTGTATGATTTAACTTGTGATTCGGATGGCACCATCAAACAATATACAGGGGGTCGATATTTGTCGGATGTGCTGATGTTGCCTAAATATCATGCGGATGATCCCTATTTACTTGGTTTTTTCTTGGTGGGAGCGTATCAAGAAATTTTGGGAAATTTGCATAATTTATTTGGTACCACGAATTCGCTGAACGTGACCTTATTAGAGAAAGGGACATTTGAAATCAATGAAGTGACGATGGGTGATAAGGTGGAGGATGTATTACGTTATGCAAATTATGATACGTATCCACTGTTGGCATCCTATGAAAAGCAATTAATGCAGGCGAACCTAAGTGAAGCGCAAAGTGATACCTATTTGCAGGAAATACGCCGGCAATTTCAACAACTAACCTATTTAGAGAGCGTAGTATGAAAAAGCGGCTGCCCAAAAAGTTGGGTTTTCATATGCCGGCGGAGTGGTATCCTCATCAGGCCTGTTGGATGGCATGGCCATGCCATTTAGCAACATGGGCGTTGATTGGTTTACCACGTGCACGCCAGGTTTATGCACGGATTGCAAATGCTATTGCTCAATATGAACCAGTCAAGATGTTGGTTTGTCCAGAAGATTTATCTATTGCAACAGAGTTATGCGGCGCTAATATTCAGTTGATCCCCTTACCGTTGAATGATTCTTGGACCAGAGACACTGGGCCTACGTTTTTACTCAATTCAGAGCATGAATTGGCGGGCATCCATTGGATCCATAATGCTTGGGGAGGAAACTATCTTGATTGTGATTTAGACAAGAAAATAGCGGCCACTATTTTGGCTGAGTCCCATGCGCGCGGATTTCATGCTCCTTTTGTTATGGAAGGCGGATCATTCCATGTAGATGGGGAAGGGACTGTTTTAACCACCAAAGAATGTTTGCTGAATAAGAATCGTAACCCGCAGCTTTCCATGGAAGCGATCGAAGATCATTTGTGCCAATATCTTGGTGCTAACAAGGTGATTTGGTTAGAGAAAGGCTTAGTGGGCGATGAAACGGATGGCCATGTGGATGAGATTGCAACTTTCTTAGCGCTAGGTAAAGTATTGGCTTTGATTACTCAGGATAAGCAGGATGAAAATTATGAGATTCTGCAAAAAAATCTAGAGATATTGCGCAACAGCCAGGATGCCAAAGGTCGTCAATTAGAAGTTTGGACAGTCAATTTACCGCCTGCAACGTATATGGATGGACAACGTCTTACCTTGTCTTATGTCAATTTTTACTTAGCCAATCAAGGCATCGTGATGCCCGCATTTGGGTATCCAGACTATGATGAAGCTGCTTATCAATTGTTTCGTCAATTGTTCCCAGACCATGCCATCACACAAGTCGATGCTTTGGATCTCTTTGCAGGCGGGGGTGGCATTCACTGTATCACGCAACAAGAACCCAGGGCATTCATATAAAATCCCGCTCTTCTGCAAAATCTGATGCTTCTGTTTTGGTGAACACGTAGCCTTGATGTAGCGTAGCGTAATCAAGGTTTCAGCCAAATCATTAACCTTGATTACGCTGCGCTACATCAAGGCTACGGTGCCCCAACTGTTCCCGTGGCTTTTTATGCAGATCCTAGATCTCAATCCCCAGCCCTTTCGCCACACGTGATCCATAGTCAGGATCGGCTTTATAAAAGTGTGCGATTTGTCGAGCTTGGATGGCCTTGGGCACTGATTGCATGGATCGTACCAAGTTATCAATCAATTGATTTTTCTGCTCAGCGCTCATCAGGCGATACAAAGCGCCTGGTTGGCTATAATCATCATTATTTTTACGGTGATCATAGCGATCGGCATCGCCTGAAATTTTGAGTGGTGGCTCGAGGAATTGTTTGTCATCGATGGGCCCATCAAAACTATTGGGTTGATAATTCACCTGATCCCCGGCATTCCCATCAAATCGCATGCTACCGTCTCGGTTATAGTTTTGCATAGGGCAATGGGGCCGGTTAATTGGTAATTGTGCATAATTGGTACCAATCCGGTAACGATGTGCATCAGGGTAAGATAAAAGACGACCTTGGAGCATTTTATCAGGAGAAGCCCCGATGCCCCTCGGTAGATTCGAAGGTTCGAAGGCAGCTTGTTCTACTTCGGCAAAATAATTGTCCGGATTACGATTGAGTTCCAAACGGGCGACCTCGATGGGAGGGTAATCTTTGTGTGGCCAAACTTTGGTGAGGTCGAAAGGATTGAGATGATAAGTTTCAGCCTCTTTTTCTGGCATGATTTGTACTTCAACACGCCATTTTGGAAAATCGCCTTTTGCAATGGACGTATAGAGATCGCGGCGATGATGATCCAAATCTTTTCCTGCAATAGTGGCGGCTTCGGCATCCGTGAGATATTGGATCCCTTGCATGGTTTTCAAATGCCATTTGACCCAAAACCGTTCTTTTTTTGCATTCCATAAACTAAAGGTGTGCGATGAAAAGCCATGCATATGGCGATAGGTTGCTGGGATCCCTCTGTCGGAAAACAAGATGGTTACTTGGTGTAAGGATTCCGGCGACAAACTCCAGAAGTCCCACTGCATCGTGTTATCACGCATCCCAGTTTTGGGATGCCTTTTTTGCGAGTGAATGAAATCTTGGAATTTCAGAGGGTCGCGTACAAAAAAGACGGGGGTATTATTTCCGACCAGATCCCAATTGCCTTCTTCCGTATAGAATTTACAAGCAAAACCACGCGGGTCGCGCGCAGTATCCGGGCTACCTTGTTCTCCGGCCACCGTTGAAAAACGTAGAAATGCGTCACATTGGTTGCCGACTTTGGAAAATAATTTAGCACAAGTATATTGAGAGATATCATGAGTGATGGTCAGAGTACCATGCGCACCGCCCCCTTTGGCGTGCACCACGCGTTCAGGTATCCGTTCGCGGTTGAAATGCACCATGCGCTCCATCAATTGCGCATCGGCCATCAGCAAAGGCCCCCGTTCCCCGGCTGATAAACTATTCTGATTATCCCCGATGGGAACGCCCGCATCCGTGGTCATAAAAGGGCATTTACTCATGGTCACCTCATCCTGATTTACGTGATAGCTTCTTTCACTTTAAATGAGCTGGAGGAGAAACACAATGAAGACTGGCATATACCTTTACTCCTTTTTAATCGTAGCTTAGCCCTAAAAATTCATCCGTAAAAGGTATATTAAAAAAATCTGATCTTGCCCTGATTTGATGGACACCCTGTTAAGAGAGTAAAATCTTAACCAGAGGTGAAAAATGAATAGCAATTCAGAACAAAAAGTAATCAGAATCAAATACAGTGCACAGTTTAAAGATCAATCAGTAGAGCGAGCAGAAAAAGA